>DAORIL010000108.1:0-13798 GCA_035438525.1 Pyrinomonadaceae bacterium | reverse complement strand
GTTGTTTAGAGGAAATCGAGGTGATGTTCAAAATTCTTCCCCAACGCCTCTCTTTCATTTGCGGGAGCACCAATCGGGTTAGATCCAAAACACTGGTTAATAAAAGGTTTGTCGCAGTTTCCCAGGATTCACGACTTAAATTTTCAAAAATTCCGGCGGGCGGACCTCCGACATTTGTGACCAAAATATCAATCTGACCAAACTCGTCCATCCCTGTTTGATAAAGCCGTTCAATATCTTCGGTTTCTGATAGATCTGCCGCTAAACTCAAAATCTTTGTGCCTGATTTTTGCCGGATTTCGTTACAAGTTTTGTCTAAAGTTTCTTGGTCACGAGCGCACAAGATTAGCGAAACGCCTTCGTTAGCCAATTCCTCAGCAACTGCTTTTCCAAGTCCGCGACTTGCCGCTGCGACCAGTGCCACTTTTCCTTGTAATCCAAGATCCATATTTATTTATGTCGTAGATAATCGTCAGTTTTATCTAACCAGTCCTGACGCGGCGGACTGAAAATATCAACATCCAAAGTATCTTCCAGCGCTTCGGCTTGGTGCGGAACGTTGGACGGAATTACTAAAACTTCTCCGGCGCGAACTACAACTTCTTCGCTTCCGTCTTCGCCAATCTTGAAATGCAGGGCACCTTCCAGAATATAAGTAATCTGCTCATTTTCGTGCGAATGTTTCGGCACGATACAACCTTTTTTTAGATAAACATGCGCGAGCATCATTCTTTCGCTAGTTACCAAACGGCGTTCTAACAGATCCGAAAGAGGCTCCTTCGGCATATCTTCCCAACGATACGAAGTAGTTTTTCTTTGTTCCATAATGTTTATAGTTTATTTTCTCGAAGTATATCATTTTGTGGGTAAAAACAGGAATTGGTCTAACAAACATGTTTCTTAAAACTAAGGAACTGTATTGGATAAGAAAATTTTCATTGCGGAGTAGTAAATAATTATTTCTTTATTTATAGTGTTTTTTGATAATGAAACGAATTTTAACGAAACTCGACGCAATTTCTATTTTCCTTTCTAAAAAAAAGACCCAAAATTATTTGGGCTAAAAGGATTCTTATTATTTTGCAGTATCCAATAGCTCACGGACTTTGCGCATTAAACTATTCGTAGTAAAAGGTTTTTGAATAAAATCCACATCTGAGTCCAGAATGCCGTGATGGACGATAGCATCATCCGTATAACCTGACATATAGAGTGCTTTCATTTCGGGGCGTAACTGTAACATTTGGTCAACCAAATCACGTCCGCTCATTTCGGGCATTATGACGTCAGTGATGAGCAAATGAATTGGTTGCTGATATTGCTTACAAATCGAAAGCGCCGACTTTCCATTTGTCGCTTCCAATACGTGATAGCCATGAGATTTTAATTGTTCAAAAACCAGTTTCCTAACTATTTCTTCATCTTCGGCTAACAGAATAGTTTCAACCCCTTGAAATAATTCGACGGGTTCAAAGATTCGTTTATGCTGCTGAGGTTTTTCAGTAACCTGAGGCAAATAAATCTTAAAGGTGGTGCCATATCTGGGTTCACTGTAAGCCCAAATATATCCACCGGATTGTTTAACGATTCCATAAACAGTAGCTAATCCGAGCCCAGTGCCATGACCTAATTCTTTGGTAGTAAAGAATGGTTCGAAAATGTGCCGTTTAGTTTCATCACTCATTCCAGTCCCGGTGTCGCTTACTGTCAGTTTGACATAGGAATTTGGCTGCACCGCGATATGTTGGATGAGAATTGCTTCATCTAAATGAATATTAGCAGTTTCAATAGTTAATTTGCCCCCTCGCGGCATTGCATCACGCGCATTAATTACGAGATTCATAATTACTTGCTCAATTTGTCCGGGATCTGCTTTAACCATTCCGATCTCAGGTTCCAAGATGGTGCGCAAATCTATATTTTCTCCAATTAGCCATGGAAGCATCTTCTCTAAATCAGAGACAATTGTATTAAGGTTGAGAACTTTGGGCTGCAGAATTTGTTTGCGGCTAAATGCCAGAAGTTGACGCGTCAGCGCGGCAGCCCGTGCTCCGGCTTTATTAATTTCCTCGAAGTTTTCGCGTAAAGGATCTTCTGATTTTAATTTTCTTAAGCCAAGGCTGCTGTGCCCGGTGATAGCGGTCAGCATATTGTTAAAATCGTGTGCAATTCCACCGGCTAATTGTCCGATAGCTTCTAACTTTTGTGATTGCCGGAGTTGTGCTTCAAGTTGTTTGCGCTCGGTAATGTCACGGGCAATGCCTTGGACAAAAGCCGGAACGTTGTCTTGAAAAATGATTTTGGTATTAACTTCAACTGCAATGCGGCGACCATCTTTGGCGATAATTTCCAATTCGTAAGCAGTTACTTTTTCACCTGCAACTTTTCTGGCAATCATTTGGTTTGCCTTTTCCAGACATTCGGGAGCGACTGTTTGCACAACATTCATTTTGAGAGTTTCTTCCCGGGTATAACCGGTGATTTGTTCTACGGCTTGGTTGACTGAGGTGTAATTTCCGTCCAAATCATGAGTATAGATAATATCACGGGCATTCTCGACTAAATCACGATATCGTTCTTCGCTCTTTTTGAGTGCTTGCTGCATTCTCTTACATTCCGTTATGTCATCACCAAGAGCAACTATTCCAATAATATGACCATTTGGATCTAATAAGGTTGTGTTCGTCCACTTGACCAAACGATGCTCACCGGAACGCGTCTTAATATTGTTGGTAAAATGCGGAGTTATTGAGCTTTTAAGCGGAGCTTCATTGAGAACCTTTCTTACTCTTTCGTGTTCATGGGCGGGTAAAAACATTTCGAACCAGTTGCGACCAATAGTTTCTTCACGAGTCCAGTCCGTTAGCCGTAATAAATAGTCGTTACAAAATGCGATATTGCCAACAGCGTCAATCATTACCACAATCATTTCCAGATTAGTCATAATGTTAATAAATTGGCGTTGGCTTTCATCGAGCACAACAAGCGGGTCACTTGTCGTCTCCCCGGTAATATCTAAATAACTCTGTGCTTCTCCAATCATAATTTACATCACCCCATACAATTGTTTGGGGCATTGGGTAAAACTCCTTCTACAATTTTTTACTCAGAACTTTTCAAAAAAGTGTCTGAGTATTTGTCTTACCTTGTCGATGTCTCTTGATTTGTCCAAGAAATAATCTGCCCCCAACTCCATACATTTTTTTCGATACTGGGGATGCGGGTGATTAGTTAGCATCAGAACCACTATCGGGTAACCGTCTTGTTTTATTGTTCTGAGCACATCAATCCCGGAGCCTCCGGGAATCTGAATGTCTAAAATAACTAATCTTGGTTTAAGATTGCGGATGCCTTCTATTGCTTGAGCAACATTTTGAGCTTGTCCGCTGATCTTCACCCCCTTTATTTCAGAGATCATTTTTGCCAATTGCTCTCGCAGGGCATTTGAATCATCAACAATGAAGACCATAGTTACAATTAACTCCTCCATCTAAGATTCAACGATAAGTTATTTAGAAAAAGCGGTAAATAGATTGAAAAAGGATTCTTTTGTCCTTGTTTCGACTACATGGAATCCTCATTTCGACTACATAGAAATTGATGGGTTTTAATTTAACTCTTAGATCAGCCAGAGGAAATGTCTTGAAATTGAAGGAGTTACGGAGGTTAAGGAAGGTAATAACTTATTTCTCAAACTTCCTCAACTTTTTATCTTTCAAACCAGATTATTTGTAATAGCGTAGTGGGTTAATTCAGCATTGGTTCGCATCCCCATTTTTTCGAGGATGCGTGCGCGATAGGTGCTGATGGTTGTGACACTGAGTGAAAGTGTCTCGGCAATTTGCCCGACAGTTTTTCCGGAGGCAATCAGGCACATTACTTCAAACTCACGATCTGAAAGAGTTTCTTGAGGTTTTTCGGTTCCTCTTTCAAGGTCAAAAATCAGAATTTCAGCCAGAGCAGGACTGATATATCTTCCGCCCTTAATGATCTTATTGATTGCCTTAAATAATTCGGCACGTGGGATGTCTTTTGTTATATAACCGGCAGCACCTGCTTTGAAAGCACGTCGGGCATATTGTTCTTCTGAGTGCATACTAAGAATCAAGACAGGTAGGCGGGGTGAAATTTGTTTTAATTCTTTCAAAATTTCCAATCCGCTTCTGCCGCCTAAAGAAAGATCCAGAACTACTACATCCCATTTCTCTTGACGTGCTAATTGAAGTGCTTCAGTGGCACTGCTTGCTTCGCCGAAAATGACTGTGCCGGATTGCTGTTCATCAAAGACTTTCTTAATGCCATCCCGCACAATTTCGTGATCATCAACCAAGAGGATTTTTTTCATTTTTCTACCTAACCATTTGTTAAATATTCAACAACCTATAAAAATTCCTGTTCTTAAAATTTATGACTCAATTAATCAGAGATGGGAATCTGGACGATCAGCATTGTTCCTTTACCTTTAACTCCATTGATTTCGATTTTGCCGCCGACTAGAGACACCCGCTCCCGCATTCCTAAAATACCAAGTGATTTTAAGCCGGAATTTGCACTCTTGGTAATTCCTATTCCATTATCGCGAATTGTCAGAATAAAATTGCCCTCATTTTTTTCTGTCGTAATCTCAACTTTGGTCGCTTGGGCATGACGTAGGATATTGGTCAGTGCTTCCTGAAAGACGCGAAAAACGGCGGTTGATTGTGCCTGATTCAACTCAATATCAGCTGTCAGGCAATTACATTGACAAACAATTTCAGTGCGTTCTTGAAATTGTTGGGCTTGCCATTCTATTGCTTCGACTAACCCTAAATCATCTAAAATACTTGGTCTCAATTCGGAAGCGATTCTTCTAACAACATTAATAATTGAATCAATTTGATTCATCATTTCATCAATTTTCTCTTGAAATAGTGAAGGCTGTATTTGATTTTTCGAGGTAGCGGATGTTTTACTTACGCTTTCCAATCCCCATCTGAGGCTTGTTAGTGCTGAGCCGAGCTCATCGTGAATTTCGCGGGCGATGCGTGTCCCTTCTTCTTCTCTAGCATGACTGACACGAACCATTAACGCCCGTAATTGTTCGGTAGTAGTCTTGAGCTGCTGCTCGGCTTGTTGTCGGTCATAGGATGTTTTCAACATTTCACCCAAAGTATTAATAAGTGACCGCTCTTCTGCCAGAAAAGGTCCTTCTTTTTCGGGCGGACAATCTTTGGTATAAATGACTTCAATACTTCCTGAAAGTCCGTCAATAGTTGTAAAGTCAGTTCGCAGCGCTTTGGGAGAATTTACAAAACCGGATGTTATGACCACGGTTTTTCCCAATCGAAGACGGGCAGCCGTTGATTCAGGGTATTGAAAAGCGGATGGTAAAAGATCTGCCAGATCCTGCAACACACTTGGAATATCTGTCGTTTGCTGTTGGAGAATACGGGCTGCGCCATGCAATCCGGTTAATTCTTTAACCCGCTCTTTCAGATTGTGTAAGAGTTTTCGGTTTTCTTCCTTGGCGCGATTATCTTCCGTTACATCGTCACCAAGCGCAGCAACGCCAATGACGTTTCCATCAAGATCGCGGAGTGTAGTATTTGTCCATTTGACCAAACGATGTTCACCGGAACGCGTCTTAATATAGTTGACGAAATGCGGAGTTATTAAACCTTTGATAGGAATATCAACCAAAAGTTCAGTTACTTGCTGTTGTTCCTGTTCGGGGACAAACATTTCAAACCAGTTTTGACTAATAGTTTCTTGGCGTGTCCAACCTGTGAGTCGGAGTAGGTAATCATTGCAGAATGTAATGTTGCCTTTGTCATTGGTCATCACGGCAATCATTTCAAGGTTTATCAGCATATCGCTAAACCGTCGCTCGCTTTCGCGCAAGGCTACTTCGGTTCTTTTGCGTTCGCTAATATCAAACCCCATTCCGATCAGACACGGTTGCTCATCAACTGTCACCAGTCGTCCATTAAAAAAATACGGGGTGCGAGTCCCGTCTTTTGCCACTAAATCAGCCTCAACAGTAGCTTGCCCGGTGGTAAATACCTGATTGACTCTTTCTTTGACTAAAGACTTATGTTCATTGGCGATTTTATCGAGCGTATTCATTTGGACGATTTCTTCGGGTAAGAGTCCGGTTACCCGTTCAAAGTTTTTATTCTAACGCAAGTAATTTCCCTGCTGATTATATAAGTAAAAAATCCCCGGCAAACTCTCCAACATCTCCTCATTCATATATTTCTCTTTGAGCATAGTTTGTTCAGCATTTTTTCGTTCGGTTATGTCGCGGATAATTGTCTGGAACCTTCCATCGCTGATTCTTTTTGTGCTTAGCTCAATCGGAACTATTGTTTCATCTTTTCTTTTCATCCTTTGTTCGGCAAAGACATTCTCACCTTCTTTCAATCCCTGTATTTGTTGCATCGCCGTAACCATCTCTTCGGGTAATATGAGATCCGGAATAGACATCTGAAGTATTTCCTCGCGGGTATAGCCACTTAATTCGCAGGCGCCGGTATTCAAATCTATAAAATGTAGATTTGAATCTGCAACAAAGATTGCATCAGGAGCTTGTTCAACCAAACTGCGGTATCTTTCTTCGCTTGAACGGAGAGCTACTTCTGCACGTTTGCGCTCATCCAATTCAAGTTTGGTCTGTTGGTGAGCGTCCTGGATAATCCGAGCTGCCAGATACTGGAGTCCGACCATAATAATTATCAATATTGTGAGAGCAATCCATTGACTTAATGGTGTATATGGTAAGACTCTGCTTGGCATATAACCGGTCATTCCCATAATAACCAGACCTAGTGCTGTTAAAATGCAGATTAGAGCGGTAAGTATTCCAACTCTGGCTCCAAGCAATATTCCGGCAATGTAAACAATGATGACATAGACGAACGTCACATATGTGGTAATTCCGCCTCCGGTTAAAGCCAAGCCAGTGATAACCATCCAGAATCCCAGAAGCAGACCGAGACTAGCAGTTCGCGTATAACCGCGCCTGTTTAAAATCAGTAATGGAATGCTAATTGAATAGATAGCGAGGATGATTGTCAGCCACCTTACTAATAATTCGGGAATAATGATAATTCCGGCTAAAAGAAGTAAAGATGACCCCATAAAAATCAAGAGGATTATTTCTAAAGCCTTTGATATATGCTTTTGTTCTTCTTGGGATTGAAATTGAAAAAAAGCTCGAAGCATGGGGAGACTCCTAGTAATAACGGGTATTAATATCCGGTTTGATAGTATCTAAACGCAGGATTTCGACCAAACTCCTAATGAATAAAACTATTTATTATTAGACATTTTACCTATTTCTGAGCCGCCTTTTTTGGCAATCGTTTTTTCGTTGTCAATTTAGGGGCTTAATCTTGCCGCCTTTCTTACTGCCAAGCAAATTAAGTGCAAACAAAATCCCCGTTTTTTGGTTTAGTTAGAGAGATCTTATCAGATTCTCCGCTAAAACATTTTTGTTTCCGCTTCGATTTTTGCTGGAGTTTTTAGGCATAGCGCCATTAGCTTAACATAAAAGAAAAAGCGTGGGTAAAAATATTTTTGTTCAGTTCTACACTTTTTTAAGACTTATCCAAATATTCAGTTCAATAGTTTCGCGGAAAGGTTAATCGCTTTTCAACCTCTCTGTTGCTGCAAATTAGTTAAAATCAAAAATCAGTTCACTTAGTGGTCTGGCTCAAAGATCATCTGCAAACTTTTTTTGGCCAGTCAAAATTTATTGGAAAAGAATAAATTTATTTTTGGTAATAATTCAATTCATCTTTATAGATTTTGAGGAGATTTATTGACTGGCTAGCAGAAAAACCTTTTTATTGACATTAAACTTTGTTTATTACATTATAGTAGAGTTGTTTTTGTGAACAACTCTCAAAATCAGACCTCTGCAAATAAAAAAGTATTAAACTTATTATTCAAATAAATTGTGAATCTTCAAGTTGTTTGAGCTAAAGTTTTGATTTTAACGCTATCCAAATCAACATTTAACTAACTTAAAAAAGAATATTAACAAAGGAAGTAAATAAGCTGTGAATTACCCCCCTTCAGAAGCTATTACCGAAATTGAAACTACCAATAAAATAAATAATCCGGAGCATTTGTCCGGTGAAATACTTGAAAAGATACCTGAAACCGAATTGGAATCAGGATTATTCAAAGACTTTGAAGATAGTATTATCAATTTAATGCCTGCCGGATTGTTTATCCTTGAACAGAATTTAGGGATTATTCGTCTCAATCAGGCTTTCCTTGAACTAACCGGGTTTAATAGAGATGAGCTTATCGGACACCCGATAACAAAGCTATTTTGTGACGAACAGTTCTCCAATCTTCATAATATAGGAGACTTATTAGCTAAAAATAAGTCCGGTAAGATAGAAACCTTCATTCAAACTAAAAATCGAGAGATTGTTCCTATTCTATTTTCAGCTTCTCTGATGCGTAACCCCGCAAACGCAGTGGATAGTATTATTTGTATAGTTCAAGACCTAACCGAGCGTAAACAGATTGAAGCGGAATTAAGCAGAAATGTCGCAAAATTCAAGGATCTCTTTGATAATGCTCCGGTTGCTTATCACGAATTGGATATGGAAGGACGTTTTACCCGTATCAATCGCGCCGGAGAGTTATTGCTTGGCTATACCAATGAAGAGCTAAAAGGACGCTATCCTTGGGAAATTATTGTCGAAAAAGTATCCCGTGAGGCTACTGCCGCAAAATTAGCGGGAAAAATACCGCTTAAACCGGTTGAGCGAACATTTATCCGCAAAGATGGAACCTTGATTTCCGTCGTTAATGAAGATCGTCTGATTCATGATATTGAAGGAAATGTCATGGGAATGCGCTCTACTCTTCAGGATATTACTGAGCGCAAGCGGGCTGAAACAGAATTTAAGGTAATTTTTGAGATTATTCAGGGTGTCACTACCAGCTCTAATCTGGATGAATTGCTTAAACTTATCCATCGCTCGATTGAAAAAATTTTAGATGCCAAAAACTTTTTTGTTGCACTCTATAATGAGCAGACTGAACTCCTCAGTATGCAGTTTTTTGTTGATAAATATGATGATGCTCCACCTCCGCTAAGATTGGGTAAGGGACTGACAGCTTATATTTTTCGTCAAGGTCAGGCAATGCTCATTACTCCCGAAATCATGCACCAGTTAATGGGGCAGAAAGAAGTTGAACTGGTCGGGACGGCTCCGGCGATTTGGTTAGGTGTTCCGCTTAAAATTGCTACCCGAACAATTGGGGTAATGGTTGTGCAGCATTATGATAATGAAGATGCTTATGATCAGAGGGATCTGGAACTACTGATTTCAGTTGGAGATCAGATAGCTTTAGCCATTGAACGCAAACGAGCCGAGGATCAACTTAAAATCTTCAACGAAAAATTGCAACAGAGCAACCGGGAATTGCAGGATTTTGCTTATGTTGCTTCACATGATCTACAAGAACCTTTGAGAAAAATTCAGGCGTTCGGAGATCGTCTGGAAAAAAGATATGCGGAAGCCTTAGGCAGCGAAGGCAGTGATTATGTTCAAAGAATGCGTCACGCTGCACGGAGAATGCAGACTTTGATCGAGGATTTGCTGACTTTTTCCCGTGTGACAACCAAAGCCCAACCATTCGTTCAGGTAAATTTGGAAGAAATTACCAAAGAGGTTCTCTCGGATTTGGAAGTTCGGATTGAACAGGTCGGTGCTACCGTCGAATTGGATTCACTCCCGATGCTGGATGCAGATCCGTTGCAAATGCGTCAGTTGATGCAAAATTTGGTCGGAAATGCGCTCAAATTTCGCCGTCCTGATGTGGCGCCGGTGATTAAGATTTCCGGAAATTTGCCGAACACACATGAAAGTATCAGTAATACTCACGGAAACCTCTGTCAAATTACCGTTGTAGATAACGGAATTGGGTTTGAGGAAAAATATCTGGACCGCATTTTTACTGTTTTTCAGCGTCTGCACGGGCGCGGAGAATATGAAGGTTCAGGAGTTGGGCTGGCTGTTTGCCGAAAGATTGTCGAACGGCATAACGGTAGTGTTACGGCGCAAAGTGCCACTAATGAGGGAGCCGCTTTTATTATTACGTTGCCGATTAAACAAACAAATATGGAGATAAATCAATGACTGGAAAAGGGAGACTAATTACAATTTTAATGGCGGATGATGATCCAGATGATCGTCTGTTGACTAAAGATGCGCTTGAAGAAAGTCACTTGCTGAATGAGTTTGAAACAGTTGAAGACGGAGAAGAATTGATGGAATATCTCCACCAGCGAGGAAAATATGCCGATAAACCACGTCCGGGCTTAATTTTGCTTGATTTAAATATGCCGCGCAAAGATGGACGGGAAGCCTTGCGCGAAATTAAATCAGACCCGGATTTGCGGCGGATTCCCGTCGTTGTAATGACTACCTCCAAAGCCGAAGAAGACATTCTGCGAAGTTATGATTTAGGAGTTAATTCGTTTGTGGTTAAACCGATAACTTTTGATGGTTTGGTCGAAACTCTGCAAACAATTGGTAAATATTGGTTTGAAATTGTTGAACTTCCATCAGGAAATAATTCATAAAATCACTTTAAATGAAAGAAATGACAGATAAAAGAGTCCAGATTCTGCTTATCGAAGATGATGAGGATGATTACATTCTGACTTGCGATTTGCTCAAAGAAGTCAAAGGAACTAATTATGAAGTTACCTGGGTTTCGCAATTTAAGAATGCTCTGGATGAAATCTGTAATAGTAAATACGATATTTGTCTGGTTGACTACCGTCTAGGTGAGGGAACCGGAATTGATCTTTTGCGTCATAGTAATTCAAGCGGAAATCTGACCCCGATAATTTTGCTGACCGGACAAGGCGATAAGGAAATAGACATTGAGGCTGCCAAAGCAGGTGCAGCAGATTATCTAATTAAAGATCAGATTGAAAGTCAGGTTTTAGAAAGGGCAATTAGGTATGCGATTGCTCATAGCCGGACTCTTCAAACTTTGCGCGAATCCGAAAATCGAATTCGCCTGATAGTGGAATCAGCCAAAGATGCCATTATTTTAGTTGATCATCAAGGCAAAATCATTTCTTGGAACGACGGCGCAGAAATCATTTTCGGTTATTCGCAGACAGAAGTTTCCGAACTGATAATATCCGATCTATTTCCCTTAAGGTATCATCAAACAGAGAGCGATAAAGGCATTAAATCATTGTTAGCGCTTGGGTTATTACTGAATCAAAGAAAAGCACTTGAAATAAAAGGGATCAAAAAATGCGGCGAAGAATTTCCGATAGAAATTTCTTTTTCATCCTGGGAAACCGTTGACGGGACCTTTTATAGCGGAATCATCCGCGATGTGACCGAGCGCAAACTGCTTGAAGAACAATTAACTCATCAGGCATTGCACGATCCTCTGACGAAATTAGCGAATCGTGTTTTATTTCGTGACAGAGTTGAACATGCGCTGACCAAACTGACTCGGCAAAAAACGTCTATTTCGGTTTTGTTTCTGGATTTAGACAATTTTAAGACCATAAACGATTCGCTCGGACACGCAGTTGGCGATAAATTGCTGATTGCTTTTACGGAGCGGCTGCAGTCCTGTTTGCGTAAAAGCGACACTGCCGCCAGACTTGGCGGGGACGAATTTGCGATTCTCATTGAAGATGCAAAGACCAATGATGCTGCTGCCGCTATTGCAGCTAAACTCCACGAAATTCTTAACCTGCCAATTGTGATTGAGGGAAAAGATATTTTTGTCACCATTAGTATCGGAATTGCCAACACTAAAACCGGAAATGAGAAGCCGGAAGAATTACTTCGCAATGCGGATGTTGCGATGTATATGGCAAAAAGACAAGGCAAAAGCCGCTCAATTATTTTTGAAAGGCAAATGCACGAAGCCTTGATGGAACGGATAGAAATTGAAGAAAATTTGCGTCTTGCCATTGAAAAAGAAGAATTTTCGCTGCACTATCAACCGATCATTGATTTAAAATCAAACCGAATTGTCGGAATGGAATCGCTCGTTCGTTGGAATCGTTCAGAAAAAGGAGTAATTTCTCCGGCGCAATTTATTCCAATAGCCGAAGACACCAATTTAATCCTTCCGTTAGGAAAATGGATTCTGGAAGAATCGTGCCGCCAAGCGCAAAAATGGCAGCATCAATTTGAGGACGGAAATCATCTTTCAATCGCTGTTAATCTTTCAATCCGTCAATTTCAACAAAAAGAATTAGTCGAAATCGTGGCAGGCGCTCTTTCAAAATCCGGTTTATCTCCTCAACGTCTCGTTCTGGAAATTACCGAAAATCACATGCTGCAAAATACTGAAACGACCATCAAGAAATTGCACGACCTCAAAGATTTAGGTATCAGACTTGCCATTGATGATTTCGGAACTGGATACTCTTCGCTTAGTTATTTAACTCGTTTTCCGGTTGATATTCTCAAAATTGATAAATCTTTTATTGACAAAATCACTCAGGGCAAAGAAGGAGTCGCTCTGGCTCGCGCAATTATTATGATGAGTGAATCCCTTAATTTGAAAACAGTAGCTGAAGGAATTGAACATCTCGAGCAAGCCGAAACCTTGCAAAATCTTGGCTGCGGGTTTGGACAAGGTTATTATTTTTCCAAACCGCTGAGCAAAATTGAAATGGATGAGTTTTTACTAAAAGCTGGTCCAAATGGAGAGTTAAACTATCTGATCAGTCCGATTTCTCAGGAAACAATGACAATTGAGAATCTCTCTTCCCTTTTAAATTAACTAGAAGTTATCTCAAAAATAGATAATCCAAACTATCGCGTAGCGATTTAATGAAATTAGCCGTGTCTTTTAAGGCACGGTTAATTATTTAGGATTACTTCGTCTTCGTCGCGTTAGTGACGATTGATAAATCCTTGATAAAGAATCAGTTGTCGCTGACGCGACAAAAAACTTCATCATTTTTCCCGTGCCTTAAAAGACACGGCTAAACTCAAAAGGTCGCTCACGCGACTTGAAAACTATTTTTGAGATAGCTTCTACTATCGCCTGTTTAAAAAAAGTAATTTTGTCATCGGTTCTAAATGGTTTTGCTGGATTTTTTTTACCTAAAATCATAAATAGTTTGACGCTTTGGATAAATTTCTTTAGCCTTTTGTATAGCAAAAATAATTAAAAAGCTATGGCAGAAGATACTGAAAATGTTGGTTTTGATATTGATGGAATGTGGGTCAAAAAGCCCGAAATCATCAAACAATTTCTTGACCAAAGGTCTGATTATGAAAAACTTTGTGCAGAAGTTGCCTACATTTTAACCCGCCATCTAAATAATGCTCAGATCGAATTTTCGACCATTACGCATCGATGCAAAACTTTAAACAGTTTTTTGGAGAAGGTTCAACGCAAAAGCTATCATGACCCGATTACGGAAATGACTGATTTTGCAGGGGTAAGAGTTGTTTGTTTGTATATTGACGATTTGCCGCGAGTTGAAAAAGTAATTGCCGAGCATTTTGAAATCACCGAAAAAATAGACAAACTGACCTATAAAAGAACGGATGAATTCGGTTACGGCGCGATTCATTTTGTCGTTAAATTAGGCAAAACTTCTTCGGGTGCAAGATATGACGATTTGAAAGATTTGGTTTGTGAAATTCAAATCCGCACCGTTTTGCAAGACGCCTGGGCGATTATTGACCATCATTTAGTTTATAAAAATGAATCGAATATTCCCTCATTTTTACGAAAAAAACTAAACCTTTTAGCCGGAAATTTTGAATCGGCAGACGAAGAATTTAAA
>DAORIL010000107.1:0-13808 GCA_035438525.1 Pyrinomonadaceae bacterium | reverse complement strand
AACATTTACTGGACGAATCATTGGGAAGTGGAATCAAAAGTGGATACAGTTTTGTTGGTTATGGATTTCCTGCTTCAAATGGTAATCCTGCGACTTTTTATGGGGCGGCAGTTCCTACTTCGAGTCCAAATGCCTTACCCTTGTTTGCTTTTGTTCAAGGAGGAAGTTATGTCCAAACCGGGACAAGACTTTTTGCAGTTGGCACGGATGGCGTAATGTATCAGGAAAGTGCAGATTCAGATGCTATGTATATTGACGAAAATAATCAAATCACGGGCGGAACTCCATTAGGTGACTCCAACAGCAGTAGTAACGAGCCTCCTCGCACTAAACTAGTTTCTTAGGAATCTATATTATTGCATAAAAAAAGCCTTGAGGTTATCAAGGCTTTTTTTATGGACTGAAATAAACCTAGAATTTAAACCGAACACCAAGTTGTGCTTGACGCGGTTCACCGAATCCGGCAGAAACCGTTCCGTCAAAGTTAAAAGTTAACGGGCGCGGCAGACTACGTTGGTTACGATTATTGAAAATATTGAAAGCATCAAAGATCGCTTCTAACGACATTTTTTCACCAAATTTAAATAGTTTTGAGGCTCTAAAATCAAAAGTAAAAAATTCGTTTTGGAGTCTCAAAGTATTGCGTTGAACAATATTGGGAAAAGTTCCGCGATTGGTAACGGAAGTTGGTTGAGCTGAACGGGCTTGAATAATCGGCGAAAGATTAATGTCATATGGCAGATTGAAAACTGCAAAGGCATTGAACCGATGACGTTGGTCACGATCAGAATAGCCATATTCAGGCGTTAAATTGCGCGGATCAGCATAACGGAAAGTGAACGGGTCACGCTCATTATCGTCAGTTGATTTATCCCAGCTTAACAAATAGTTCGCCTGGAATTGAAAACGATTGGAAAATCGTTTGGTTGCAGTAAAGGTTACGCCTTGGAACAACGACCGACCGCTGCTTTCAGTGGAACGAATTTCGCCCACACCTGAACCGTTGGCACGTTCAAAAGGTGAAACTCCGCCCGGATAAAGTCTGCCGTCGCCACGATTGATAAAGGTGGTTAAACGAGTGGTTTTGGCATAATTATAAGCAACAGAGAAATTCAAATCTTTAACGATTTCACGCTCAATACTGGCACTATATTGGATGGTGCGTGGATTTTTGAAATCCTTAGCGAAAACCGCAATCCCGGGGTTAAACGGAGTAAATCCGGCGGTTGGAACGATGCCGGGAAATGTCGGACAGCCCCCCAACCCTGCACCAGTGCAAAGGAAATTTGCAAAGAAAATATTTCCGGCGATTGCGCCATCCGTGTTACGCGGACCTGCAACAACTAATCCGGGAATTCGGGCATAATACAATCCTGCGCCAAACCGAATTGCTGTTTTACCGTCTTTACCCGGCGACCACGACAATCCTAAACGCGGTTGATATCCATCGGTAAAATCAGGAATTGAGCCATTTGACGGAAAACGCGGATCATTCAAAAATTGTCCGTAACGGGTTGCTGATGGAGCATTGATCGGATCAGGTTCATACTGACCTTCCCAACGGAATCCGGCATTCAAGGTCAAATTTTGGCGGATTTGCCAGTTATCCTGAACATAAATTCCAGGTTCAAAGACGTTATAGGCTTGAGTTCCGGCTTGTTCAACGGTGCGGTTTCCAATCGGTGCAAATTGTAAATAAAGTTGCAAAGCTGCTGCACTTGTTCCATTGATGTAATTTTGGAAACCGGCAATTGCACCCGCGATGGTTGCATCAGCAAAAATATAGCGTCCACGAGCAAAACCGATAAATGTTTGTGATACTCTGACCCGATTTATATCTGCACCAAATTTGATGGTTTGATTTCCACGAATTACCGTAAAATTATCGGTAAATTGGAGTCTGGTATCATCCGATGGAACAGGTAAAAAGAACGGGCGACCAAAACGATATGAAATATCTCCGGCAAAAGTTCCGATGGTAACATCCGGTAAATCTTTATCATCGTAGAATCGCGGACGTTCTTCTTTTGCCCATTGGAAACGGAATTCATTTAACAGATTGGATGAAAAATTCGTAACTAATTGACCGATGAATGAATTTGATTTGCTTGTTTCGCGTCCATTAGCACTGCGTCCCCAGGTCGAAACGTCAAAAGTTCCATTGATCTGTTCAGCTCGGCTGAAATTATGACGCAAAGTCAACAGATTATTCGAATTAAGCTGGAAGTCAACTTTACCTAAGAAAACATCGGCATCATTGGTGCGTTCAATTGTTGTTTGCTCATTCGGATCATTAAAACGGGTGGCAAAAATATTTGCTAACGTGGCATCGATGCTGTTTGGTTTTTTGCTCAAGCCTCCATTATGTTCGTAAGCCAGAAAGAAAAATGCTTTATCTTTTTTAATTGGTCCGCCGATGTTCGCCCCAACTTGATAGTTGCGAAAATCTTCGGTCGGCAAATTTGCTTTGACCGCATCAGGATTTTGTCCCGAAAGACCCTGATTGCGGAAATATAAAAAAGCGGAGCCTGATAAATCATTCGTTCCTGATTTAGTCACAACATTAATGAACCCGCCGCTGGCACGTCCGAACTCTGCTGATGCGCCGACCGGAACTACTTGAAATTCTTTAACTGATTCCAAACTGATGGTAAATGCCGGACGTTGTCCACCACGTTGTTCGCCAAAGAAAGGGTTGTTGGCATCGGCACCGTCAATTGAAAGGTTGTTTTGAATACCTTTTTGACCATTGATGGTGATTTCGTCGCCGTCAGGTCCTTGAACGATTGAAACACCGGGAGTTAATTGGGCAAAACGTGAAAAGTCACGGCGATTGATTGGTAATCCTTCTACCGATTTTTCGTTGATCAAAGTATTTAATTCGGTTCGGCTGACTTCAACCCCTTCGCCCTCGGCGCGAATGTCAACGGTTTCGGTTGTGCTTCCTACTTTTAATTCAATTTTTAAAGAAGTCGTTTGTCCGACATTGACTTCTAATCCTTCTAAAATTGATTTGTTAAAACTTTTAGCTTCGGTCGTTACCCGATAATTACCCAACGGGAGCAACGGAAGACTAAAAAATCCATCCGAATTTGAAGTTGCACTTCTTTCAAATCCGGTTCCTGTATTTTTAACTGTAATAGTTGCGCCTTGAACAACTGCGCCATTTGGATCAACTACGGTTCCTTGAATCAAACCTGTGGTTGCTTGCGATTGGGCAAAGACAGAAATAAACAAAACGAGAGCAATCAAAAGACTGCAAAACGCTTGAAAACCCTTTTTCATAAAATTATTTTCCTTTTTAATAGTTGTATTGAATATCTTAACTGTAGAAAATTGCAGATAGAACTGACCTTACAAAGTCATTAAATTTTAGTTAAGATTGGGTAAAATTTACCACAAGATTTAGTAGTTACCAAGTTAACTGATGTTAAATCTTGTGTTATTTCCTTTCCCGGAGAACTTTAAGAGGGTTGAGGTCATCAACTGTAAATTGTAATCCTTCTGTAAATTCGTTTTTGAGTTCGGCAGGAGTTTTCATTTTTAAATCGGCATCATCACTTTTGAAGTTTGGATCTACTTTGGCTAGTGCCTCTAAACCTTGCTTAAAAAGCGCATCATCATTGTAAGTTTTGCCAAATCCTTGCCGATAAAAACTGTAGGCAATGTAGAATTGAGTTTTAGCATCTTTTTTCTCGACATCTGCCTGAGTAAAAAAATCACGGGCGGCAGCATAATTTTCGGAACGGAAAAGGCGTAAACCTTCATCAAATTTTGTTTTATCAATTTCGTAAGTTCCAACTGTAACGGTTGCTTTAGTTGCCACTTCGCTTAAAGTTTTCGGCTCATTGGCGTAAAGCCAGACAATCAAACCCACGTAAATAATTGAAAAAACGATGCCTAAAATCTGGATATGTTTTTCTTTCATTGTTATAATCCGCCCAACGAGAAGTTTGAAAGATGAGGTGTTGTATGTCAAACAAATTCTTGATTTTATTCGTTATTTTTTGCTTTCTGGGATGTGCAAAAGTTGAGACCCGGACAAATAACACATTTCCCAATACTTCAACTGAAAAAATTGAAAGCGTTGCAAAAATCACCAATAGCGCAAAAGTAATTCACGTTTTGGTTGCACTTTGCGATAACGTCAACCAAGGAATTGTGCCGGTCCCGACATTCTTAGGAAACGGGGAAGACACCGAACGAAATCTTTATTGGGGGGCGGCTTACGGAGTCAAAAGCTATTTTTCCAAAAGCCAAAGCTGGCAAAAATTAGCGACCATTGCGAATCCGAAAGAGAATGTTTTGGAACGAGTCATTTTCAAAAATAAAACACAAAACGCTTATTTAATTGCTGATGCCTATCGCGGAAGCAAAATGAAAGAAACGATACACGATTTCTTTTCTGCAATTACAGGCGAAAAACTGGAGAATGTGACAGTTAATAACCAAACAATCCAAACTTTAGGCAGTGCCAATCTGGTCGCTTTTGTTGGACATGACGGTTTGATGGATTTCAAATTAGAGAAAGAAATCGTTAAAAAAGATGAAGCAAACCGGGATGCAATTGTTTTAGCCTGTGCCAGCCGAAATTATTTTGGCGAACATCTGAAAAAGACCAACGCCAAACCACTTCTTTGGACTTCAAATCTGATGGCTCCCGAAGCGTATATTTTGCACGATGCGTTGGAAGGTTGGATTCGCGGAGAAACTGATGAACAAGTTCAAACTCGTGCAGCAACTGCTTATGCCAAGTTTCAAAAAATTAGTGTAAAATCGGCAGGTAAACTGTTAGTAACGGGTTGGTAATTTAATGACAAAAACAATCTCAATTTTAATTTTACTATTTGTTACATCAATTTCTTTTTCCCAAGATGCTCAAAAAGATGAATGGATTCGAGTGCAAAGTGACAATGGTGAGTTTTCGATTGAAATACCCAAAAAATACAATTATTTTTATAGCGAAAAAGGAGTGTCAGCCATTACTGAGGTTGCCTTGAATCAAATGAATCTGTTAACGGCTTATAATCAAAACACTATGGTAAGTGTTGAATTTTACAAAGAAAATAAATCAACACTTTCTCAACTTTACGAAAAGGATAATTATAAATTAGAAAAAGAAGAATTAAAGGAAGTTAAGTTTGAAAAAAATGGTGTTACTTTTAGGCAATTTTCTCGTAAGAATTCAGATTATTATATTGTTCGACAATATTTTTCTTCTAAAGACTATATTTATATTTTAACTGCTGCTTCAAGAAATGGGGAAACTGAATCAATGAATCATTTTTTTGATTCCGTAATCTTAAACTTAAATGTAAATGGAGGAAAAAATTCTGTTTTTGATTCAAATATCCAAAAGTTTACCAGTCTTTTAACCACACCAATTGAAATTACTTCAAAAAATGTCAAACCGGCCCAAGCTCAAGAAATGCTGATTCCTAAAAATGCTACTAAAGAATCTCTTTTAACTATATTTAAACCAGGACCATCTTTCACAAGTGCGGCCAGGCAAAATTTGACTCAAGGCTCAATCCAATTGCGAATATTTTGTCTTGAAACAGGTTTTGTAAATAAAATTGAGATAATTTCTTCTTTACCAAATGGACTAACGTGGCAAGTTATTTCTTCGGTAATAAGAAGCAAATTTTTGCCTCAAGAAAAAAACGGAGTAACAGAAGCTAGTCAAGGAGTTACCGAATATAGATTTTCTATTGGCTAATTATGAAAATAAATTTATCCCTAATACTATTTATCTCTTTACTTTCAATTTCAACATTTGCCCAAAATCTAACCGCAGATTTAGTAGTCATCAACGCTAATGTGCGGACGATGGACAAATTTAAGCCAACCGCACAATCAATTGCTGTGATTGGTAATAAAATCGTGGCAATTGGCACCGATGCCGAAACAAAACCGCTGATTGGCAAAAATACTAAAGTGATTGATGCCCAAGGCAAACTCGTTCTACCGGGTTTCAACGATGCTCACGTTCATTTTTTGGACGGCGGTGCTGGACTTTCGAGCGTTGACCTTCGTGATGCCAAAACTCCGCAGGAATTTGTGCAGCGGATTGCGGATTTTGCCAAAAAACAGCCGAAAGGTCGCTGGATTTTGAACGGTAATTGGGATCACGAAAATTGGATCCCGAATAATTTGCCGACTGCCGCGATGATTGATGCGGTAACGCCGGATAATCCTGTCTTTATCAATCGTTTAGACGGACATATGGCATTGGCAAATTCATTGGCTTTGAAACTCGCAAAGGTCGATAAAAATACCAAAGAAGTTGACGGAGGATTGATTGTCCGTGATGCTAACGGGAATCCGACCGGAGTTTTGAAAGATGCGGCGATGAATTATGTCAATTCCGTTATTCCCGAAATGCCGTTTGAACAAAAAGTAGAAGCCCTCGAGGCTGCCACAAATTATGCTGCAAGTTTGGGTGTGACGAGTGTTCAGGATATGTCCGCAGGAACAGATGTCGGCGTTTATCAGGAAATGATTTGGCTTGGAAAACTGAAAACACGGGTTTATGCGGTTTCAACTTTGAGCGATTGGCAACGCTGGCAACGAACGGGAATTCATTCGGGGTTTGGTTCAGAAATGTTGAGAGTTGGCGGATTAAAAGGCTTTGCGGACGGTTCGCTCGGTTCAACGACTGCCTGGTTTTACAAACCTTATCTTGATTCACCAAATACTGTTGGTTTGCCTTCTGACGAAATGCCGAAAATTGCTGAAAGAGTTTTAGCCGCAGATAAAGCAGGTTTGCAAGTAATGATTCATGCCATTGGTGACAGAGCAAATGATGAAATTTTGAAAGCCTATGCAGATGCCGCGAAAGCAAATGGCGCACGGGACAGGCGTTTTCGCATCGAACATTCACAGCATTTAACCGCCGAAGCAATTAAAAACTTTGGAAGCCAAAAAGTTATTGCTTCGATGCAGCCGTTTCATTTGATTGATGATGGACGTTGGGCGTTTAAACGTTTGGATTCCGAACGTTTGAAGGGAACTTATGCTTTCCGTTCTTTGCTGGATAACGGTGCAACTTTGGCGTTTGGAACGGATTGGTTTGTCGCTCCGCTTAATCCGATGTGGGGAATTTATGCCGCTACTACGCGCCGAACTTTAGACAATAAAAATCCCAACGGTTGGCTTCCCGAACAAAAGATTACGGTTGAAGAAGCTGTTCGCGCCTATACACAAGGCTCGGCTTTTGCCGAATTTCAGGAAAATGTCAAAGGCACGATTGCAGTTGGAAAACTCGCGGATTTGGTGATTTTGTCCGATGATATTTTTACTATTGATCCCGTCAAAATCTGGGATGTCAAAGTTTTGCAAACAATTATGGACGGCAAGATTGTCTATCAAGCCAAATAATTTGTTATAATTTGGAAAATACTTTTTGGAGAATGAATTAACAATGAAAAAACTATTTATTTTAACGATTTTAAGTTTAGCTTTGGCAGGAGTTTCACTCGCACAAGAAATGGGCGGGATGAAAATGGACGAAAAACCTGATGAAAAAGCTAAAGCTATGCAAGCTGATATTACCGATAAAACTGCGTTTCCAATCAAACGCGGAGTTTTGACCGGTAAAGCAACTAAAGTTGATTTAGCCAAAATTTTATCAACACCTGAAAAATATTCAGGCAAAACTGTTGCAGTCGAAGGTGTGATGATTCGTTCTTGCAAAGCAGAAGGCTGCTGGATGGAGCTTGCGCCGTCAAAAGAGGCTAAATCAATCCGTATCAAAATGAAAGATCATGCTTTCTTTATTCCGCTCAATGCCGCTTCGCAAAACTTAAAAGCTAAGGCAGAAGGTGTTTTTACAGTCAAAACCTTGTCCAAAGCTGAAGTTGACCATTTAATCGAAGATGGCAGTAAATTTGATAAACGCAATGCAGACGGTTCAGTTACAGAAGTTTCATTTACCGCTTCAGGGGTAGAGCTTCGCAAAGCAACCAAGTAGTTTTTCAAGTAATCGTAAATTGTGAACTGAAATTTGTTGGCAATTTACGATTTTTTTTTTTGTTATGAAAAGCCTAGAAATTTTTGATGTCGTTGCGCTAATAGTTGATTTGCCTGGAGAAAATTTGCTATGCGGTCAAGTCGGCACAATTGTTGAAGTTTATAACAATGGGGAAGCTTTTGAAATTGACTTTGTTGACCGCGAAGGTTTTACCTATGCTTTATTGACTTTGCAACCCGAACAATTGATGCCTTTGTATCATGAGCCGATTAAAAAAGTTGCAGTTTAACTTATGAAACCTTTTAAAATTCGTAACATCGAAATAAATCCTCCGTTAATCCTCTCACCGATGGCGGGCGTGACGGATTATACCTTTCGCCGTCTGATAAAAAATCGTGGCGGAGTGGGTTTGGTCGTTTCGGAATTTATTTCGGTCGAGGGATTAACTCGACATAATCCAAAATCAAAACGTCAGATGTTTTTTGACGAATCGGAACGACCGTTTGCAGTGCAGATTTTCGGCGGACAACCCGAAAGAATGGCGTTGGGAGCGGAAATGGCTGAAGAAGTTGGGGCAGATATTTTGGATGTCAATTGCGGTTGTCCCGCGCCGAAAGTTGTCAAACACGGTGGCGGCAGCGGACTCTTGCGCGATTTGCCGCGAATGGAAACGATTTTGAAAGAAATCAAAAAATCCATTTCAATTCCGCTCACCTTAAAAATGCGGATTGGTTTTAGCGATTCGACCATTAACGCCGTTGAAGTCGCTAAAATGGCGGAGCAATGCGGCGTTGAGCATATTCAGGTTCACGGACGCACGAAGGAACAGGGCTACAAAGGGTTGGCTAATTGGGATGTCATCAAAGCCGTTAAAGAAGCCGTCAGTGTTCCTGTTTCGGGAAATGGCGATATTACTTCGATTGAATACGGCTTAAAAAAATGGAAAGAGACCGGAGTTGACGGAATTTTGATCGGACGTGGAGCCATGCAGAATCCCTGGATTTTCCGCCAGTTTGAGGACGTATTGGCAGGACGCGAACCGTATCAGCCTGATGTTGAAGAAAAGAAAGCCGTTCTGCTGGAATTCTTCGGCTATTTGTCCGAGGAAATGCCGGAAATCGTGGCACTTGGCAAAATGAAACAGCTTGCCGGACAATTTACCAAAGGCTTAGTCGGCGGTGCACAATTTCGGCAAACGCTTTATCATTCACATTCGGCGACCGAAATTTTGGATAATATCACGATTTATTTTGAAACTTTGCAGAACAGGCAAACTTTTGGTGATGGACAGGTTGAGGCAGACCAAGACTTAGAAATTACTTCTTGCGATGCTTTTTCTGAAGAAGCACCGTCCTGCGAAACTGCTACAGTTTGAAATTTATGAAATTTAATAACATCATTCTACTTTTATTGGCAATTTGTCTATTTTCGTTTGGCGGTTACGGTCAAACAACTGTCAAACCTAAACCAACTCCTGCAACTCAAACTGTTTCAAATTCGGTAAAATCCTCTCCTGCCTACGCTGAGGTTTTGCTCCGAAAAGTTGAATTGGAATCAGATCTGGAAAGTTTATTAGTTTCTTACAAAGAAGATTTTCCAAAAGTTAAAGAAGTGAATTTTGAACTTGCGTTGATAAAAAAGGATTTACAGATTTTGATTGGTCAAGCAGATACATCAAAACTTACTTTGGCACTCGGAAAATTAATGGTAAGAAAAGATGCGCTCGAAACAGATTATTGGGCATTGCAATCCAAATATGGGGATGAACATCCTGATGTGAAAAGGGCAAAACGAAAGGTTTTGAGTTTCCAAACTGCCATAAAAGAAATTTTGGACTGAACTACAATTTTTTGTTATTTGCAGTCCAGCCCATTTTATTTAGATAGTTAAAAAACTATTTATCGGTTTTAGTAACTTCTGCGGTCGTTTCGTCCTTGTTCAAATACGGTAAGATCAGGGCACGATAAGATTCGGAAATTTCGATGTAAGCATCCTTTCTCAAATCCGACATGTATTTTTTGCGTTCAGCCGGAACTTTTTCATAAGTCATAACACGGCGAACTTCATCTTCGTCAAAGACTGCTTCAGTGCTGGCTTCTTCGCGGGCATCGAGCCGAATAATTTCAATTCCACCGTCAACCTCAATCGGATCAGTAAAACCTCCAACTTTTGTTGCTTTGACTGAGGTTGCCATTTTTTCAATCAATTCTTTGACTGAAAATGTTCCGGCTTTACCTTTGCTTTGTTGAACATCTTCACGATCTGAGTTGGCTAAGGCAAGTTTCTCAAAATCTTCACCATTCCGAAGTTGGGCTACCAATTGTTTAGCTTTTTCCATGACGGCTTTTTCATCCCGTCCTGCATAATTGAGAAAGATTTCGGAAATGGTCACTTTTTCGGGTTTAGTAAATTTTGTCTTGTTTGCTTCCCAATATTTTCGGAGCTCGGTTCCGCCCAATCCGTAATAAATTTTTGAATCAACTTCGCGCTGCATCACCAAATCTTTAGTAAT
The DNA here is from genome assembly GCA_035438525.1 of Pyrinomonadaceae bacterium. GTDB lineage: Bacteria > Acidobacteriota > Blastocatellia > Pyrinomonadales > Pyrinomonadaceae > JAIBCC01. The sequence continues at coordinate 3,324 of DAORIL010000107.1, read as the reverse complement.
TTGTCTGCGCCAGTTTTCCCGGATTTCATCAACTTTATAATTTTGAGCAGCCAATGAGGCATAAAGTGCTTCTAAAGTTTTGATGTTTTGCTCCTTCATAATTTGAAGAAATCGTTTGTTGATTTCAGCATCAACATCTTGTTCGATACCTAATTCTTTACCTTTTTGAATAATTAACTCTTCATTGATCAAACTGGCAATGAATTCGCCTTTTTTGCTTTGAATTTCTGCTTTTGCGGCTTCAGCAGTTTTATTATTTTGTTGAACCAGTGCATTTTCAAGCTCTTTTAATTCACGATTTATTTGCGAAAGAGTTAAAACTCCATCGTTGATTTGGGCAACTACTTCATCAATAACAACGGGTTCATTTTCCTGCGAGAATGCGGGAAAGGCAGAAAACATTAGTATTGCAAAGATAAAAATTGCGGAGTAGATTGATTTCACTTGATTGACTCCTTTGGGGTTATGACAGAATTCCATTCGAAAATCTTAATCTTACAAATGGGTTAATGCAACTTTGGATGCAAAAAAACAGACTTAAGTTTCTCTTAAGTTAAAAAAACTTTGGAAAATCAAAGGCTTTTCCAATTTTTTAAAGATAGTGTCCTTTCTCTTACTGATTTTAATTAAGTATGAATAGAAAATGTCCAAATTGCAATTTAATTAACTTTTTAGAAGCAAAGAGTTGTCGCCGATGCGAATTTGAGCTAGCAAATTTGCCGAAACAAATCATTGCTGAAAAGCCTCCGAAGCAACGAAAAATAGGAATTCTGTGGCGGGCAGGAGTTTGTTTAACGGTTTTACTTTTTTCAATTATGGGGTTTTATTTATCCTTGATTTTTACCTCTGCCCCGCTTCAACTTAATGATAAACAACAAGTTAAAAATGCCATTAAAGTATTAGAAAATAAAGGTTTTAGTAGTGAAGCCTTTTTACTGAATTATGTAGCTGCCTTTCGGAGTAACGATAACTGGCTAAATGCTTCAGTAGATAAAGAAAATGCCTATGCCGCAACTAATTTTCCTTTTGAAATTATGACTTTATATCCTATTTTTTTTACAAATTCGATGGATGATACTGAACGAGCCGCAATTTTATTACACGAGGCTCAGCATCTGAAGGGGGCGGATGAAAAAGAGGCTTATGAATTTGTTTGGCGAAACCGGAAAAAATTAGGCTGGACAAAAGAAACTTACGGCAATTCCAAATTGTGGCAGGCAGTTAAAAAACAAACTAAAGAATTCTCTCCAAACCTTTTTATTTGTCAAAGCGGGGAATTAGGCGATTGCACTGATTTCTAAATGTTTACTTTGGACGTGCCACCACCCTAAACCCATAGTCATTACTTTTATTTCCGGGAGCATCAAAACTCCGATTGGCGGAGCGCAAACCGGTTCCGTTTGAAAAACAAGAACCTCCTCGAATTACTTTATAACCTGTGTCGGTAGCTAAATAAGGCAAACCGTTTTCGTTCAGGTTATTGTAGTTAGGCACATAAAAATCTTCTACCCACTCCCAGGCATTGCCGTGCATATCATACAATCCCCAGGCATTTGGTTGATATGTTCCGACAGGAGTAGTTTTTTTCAAAAAAACACCTTTGGGCGAAGTTCCAAACGGGATGGTTCCGTTAAAATTTGCTTGGTCAGAGGTCAATTGATTACCAAAGGCAAAAATGGTTGTTGAATTTGCTCTGGCGGCATATTCCCACTCGGCTTCACTGGGCAAATCATAAATAAAGTTTTCATTTAGGGTATTTAATTTTCCAACAAAAGTCTTCGCCTCTTTCCAACTTACATTATCAACCGGACAGTTTGGGCATTCCTTAAAAGAACTTGGATTAGTTCCCATTAATTTTTCATATTCTGCCTGGGTAATTTCATATTTGCCGAGATAAAAATCCTTTTGTAAATTAATTTGACGAACAGGTTTTTCGTCATCTTCCCCATCCTCTGAACCTATCCGAAATGAACCCGCTTTAATCAGGGCAAATTTAATTCCTAATTTATTTTCTATTTCTACCGGCGGGGTAGGTGTGGGTGATGGGTTAGAATTGCTAGCCGGCATTGAAGTTCCTATCTGATTTTTTTTGATCGCTTCAATCAGTTCAGGTGTAGCTCCGTCTGATTTCAGAAAATCTTCAACAATTTTATCCAAATTTTCACGCACTTTTCTTTGTTCGATTAGTGAAATCAGCTCTTTTTGAGACTCATTTGGTTTTAATTTCTTAAACTCCTCACGAATTTCGAGTATTGAAAGTGGTGGCGGAGGGGGAGTCGGAGTTGGGGTTGGAGTCGGAGTTTTAGGAGGAATGGACGGCCCAACCGGATTCTTTTTAATCGCTTCAATTAATTCAGGAGTGGCTCCATCTTTTACTAAAAATGCTTCAATGGTATTGGTTAATGGCTCACTAACCTTTTGGTTCTCAATCTTGGCGATCAACTCTTTTTGGGATGCTTCCTTGGTTAACTTTCTTAATTGATTTCTAATTTCCAAAAGTGTAAAGGGTGGTTCAACTGTATTCGGAGTTGGGCTTGAAATTGGGGAAGTCGGGTTATTTTTAGCAATAGTTTCAATTAATTCGTTTGTTGCTCCAACTTGGCGAAAAACATTCTCAATATCCGGTGTCAGAGGCTTTTCAACCTTTCGGTTCAAAATTTCACGAATCAAAAAGCTAATAATTTCTTCTTTGGTTTTGAATTGGTCGGAAGGAACTTTGGTATTTAAGTATGCAAAAATTTCAGGAATAGTAAATTGTTTTGTTTGGGCTTTAGAAACGGTTTGTAAATGGAGAATTGAAGAAAAAAAAATAAATAGAAATCCCCAAACTACTGAAATTTGGCAAAGTTTTTTCAAATAAGAAAAAGCAATTGTTTTGAATTTCATGATTTTAGCAAACCTCATTCGTCAATATTTAATTAACTACTTTTTTTTAGCTACCACTCGAAACCCGGTTCCCATGTTTGCAAAAGAAGACTCTCTATAATCACGCCGGGCAGAGCGTAAATCTGTAAAACTAGGGCTTATCCAATTACCTCCTCTCTTAATCCTTACGGATTGGTCACCTTTAGAAGTATTTGGACTTCCATCAACCGGAAGACCAAGATATCCTTTATAACCGCTATAAATATCCAGACACCATTCAGTTAGATTGCCGTGCATATCATAAATACCCCAAGGATTTGGTTGATAAAGTCCAACCGGCTTGACCTTGTTAATTAGTTTATCCGGGGTTTCACGTTTTAGTGGAGGGGGAAAATTTATTTTAAAGCTAGCGTCTGCGGTGGTAATAACATCTCCAAAAGCAAAACGGGTATCAGTTCC
>DAORIL010000106.1:0-13816 GCA_035438525.1 Pyrinomonadaceae bacterium | reverse complement strand
ATTGGTTTTGGCTAATTCCAGCGAATTTCGATAACAATTGGCTAATTGTGCGGCTTCGTTTTGCTTATCTCTGCCGCATATCGGTCCAACTGTATGAATAACAAATTTCGCTTTTAGGTTTCCGCCCGAAGTAATTACTGCTTCGCCCGTCGGTAAGCCTTTTGGATAGCGCGTTTCACGAATCTTTTTACATTCTTCGTAAATTTGCTCTCCGCCTGCGTCGTGAATTGCGCCGTCAACTCCGCCGCCGCCAAGCAGCGTCCAATTAGCCGCATTGACAATAACATCAACGTCTTCTTGCGTAATATCACCAACTCGAATGACTACCCGGTCATCCAAAAACTTTGGAAATTCCATTGCAAAAAAAACTTTGTTGGAAGGGACAACAAAGGAAAAGATGGCTTATTATAATGAAAAAAAGCCCTCGTAGCAAAAACGCAAGGGCGAAAAAGCTAGGCTGACTGGTTAAAAATGACTGGAAATTGTTTATTCTAAAGGCTCAATGCGGATTTCATCAAACATATCTTGTCTTTTCAATGCTTCAGCAATTTGTTTAGCTTTATGTTCGCTGATAGGACGATTTGTTTTGTTGCTGGTAATTTCAAAGACTTTTTCCTCGATCATTTCGATTGCAAAATCTCCGATGGAAAAACCTCCGGCAACTTCGATCTCGTCAAAATTATGAATCCGAAAACTGCCCGTATGTTGAACATACTCATCAATAAAAGGCTCACGCAAAGCGTCCTCGGCATCGGACTCGTCCAAATAATTTCCTTCAACTATTAAACAATATTCTTTTTTCGTATCCATTTCATTCGTGGTGAAAAACACAGAATGTAGTAGCGTTTTGTGAACGCAAGTTGAATTTAGCATAAAACGGGGCAAAGTTAGAAGTTTTTTTTTTATTTCAACCGACTTTACGAAGAGAAACCTATTTTGTTAATCAATTCTATGTAACGAGAATCATCCCGAATAGCATCAAAATCAGGCATATATCTAATAAAGCTGAGGTTTTCTGAACGGTCAACGAAAGCTTTTTGGAGATATAAAAAGGTCTTATCGCGATCTTTTAAAGCATTATAAACTATTGCAAACTCAAATGGCGAAACATATTGGTTGGTTGACATTTTCTGCAATTCGATGATTACTTTTTCCGCTTCCTGACGGTTTCCCTGCAAAGCGAAAATAAAACCTCTGGTGGATAAGGCTTGGGAATCTCTGGCTTCAGGCGGAATTTTATTGAGTTGATCCAAAGCAGATTTATAATCGTTGGTGTAGGCATAATATCGTGCCATATAGGCATTTTCAGTGAAATAGTATGGAGCTAAATCAATAGCTTTTTTGCCGTATTCAAGGGCTTTGTCAGGTTTTCGAAGCATATAGTAATCAAATGAAATAAAGGCGGGCGGAATGCCGGAAAGCGGGTCAATTTCGGATGCGTTTTCCAAAACCTTGACACTCTTTTCAATGTCCCAAATCATATAATATTCGCCAAGCCACAATTGAGTGGTTAAAGAATTTGGCGAGAGTTCAATTGCCCGATTAAGATCGTCAATCGCAGCTTTATCCCACTCGTGCAGACGGGCGTGACCGTGTGCTGCCCAAGCCTCTGCTAATTGATCGTCCAAATTAATTGCTTTTTGTGATGCCGCTTTTGCTTTTGTCAAAGCTTCGCGAGGGGACAAAATCGTATCCGAAGCAGTTGTGTAGGAGTCGGCGATCCCGGCATAGGCGAGCGCGTAAGTCGGATCGATCTCAACCGCTTTGTTGAGATGTTCAAGGGCTTTTTTATGTCCTTCAGCGGAATATTGCAAAGAATAGAAACGACCTTTCAGATACTCACGATAAGCATCGGCATTTTCTGTATAATGTTTGGCAATTTTGGCTTTTTGGTTGCTATTTAATTTAAGTTGAAGTGTAACAGTAATTTGCTCGGCAATTTGCTCTTGCACACCCATCAGATCCGACATTTTGACATTGAAACGCTTGCTCCAGATTTGCGAGTCGTTTTCAACATTTACCAGTTCACTTTGAATTATGATTGAATCACCCTGCTGGGTAACTTTTCCGGTTAAAATTGTTTTGACATTGAGATTTTTGGCGATTTCCTTGGGCGTTTCATTTTTACCTTTGAAACTGAAAACTGTATTGCGTGAAATTACCCGCAAATTTGGCAAATTAGAAAGGGAATTAATCAAACTTTCCGTGATTCCATCCGACAAATATTCGGTGTTTGAAGCCGAATTTTCAAATGGCAGAACTGCCAGCGAATCAATTTTTACAGGTTCATCCGGTTGATTTGGCTGAATTTTTCTTTGCCAAAATAAATAGCTAATCGCAGATATTACAACAATTAAGGCAACCGCAATTAAAATAAAGGGAAGTTTGCGATAATTGATTTGTAATGTCGTATGAGCTTGTTCATTAGTTGTCAATGCTGCTTTTTGTTGCTCGGAAAAAGCATTTGATTTGCGTTCAAGTTTTTCATTAAACTCCAAATCCTGTTTCAAATTTTTCAAATCAACCAGTAAATCTTTAGCAGTTTGATAACGTTCTTCTTTGTCGTGGCGCAAAGTTTTGCCAATGATTCTCTGTAACTCAGCGGGCGTTTCAACAGGCAGTGGGTCAGGATTAGTTTTTAAAATTGCCGCAATAATATCACTCGAAGTCTCGCCATCAAATGGAACTCGTCCCGCTACCATTTCATATAAAACTACACCCAAACTCCAAATATCTGTTCGCGTATCAATTGCTTTCCCACGAGTTTGTTCGGGTGACATATAGGCAACGGTTCCCATGATCATTCCGGGAGTGGTGAGAGAGGGAGACGGGATGACGGGGTGACGGGGTGACGAGGCAATTAAGGTTGCTTCTTCCTCTCCGCTTCTCATTTTCTCTCTGTCACTGTCTCTGTGCGCAAGTGGTTTTGCCAAACCAAAATCCAAAATTTTTACAATGCCGTCGCGCCGAATCATGATATTTTCGGGCTTGATGTCACGATGGACAATCCCTGCTTCGTGGGCAGCAGCGAGAGCCGAAACAGTTTGGGTGACAATATCTAAAATTTTCTGAAAGCTTAAATCTTTTTGCTTGATTTGTGAGCGGAGAGTTTCACCGTCAATAAATTCAGTGGCAATAAAGCTTATCCCCTCATGTTCGTCGATTTCGTGGATAGTTAAAATATTTGGATGATTGAGTGATGAAGCGGAACGGGCTTCTTGTTCAAATCTTTGGAGACGCTCCTTGTTAGCGGTAAATTCAGCAGGTAAAAATTTTAGCGCGACATTTCGTTTTAATTTGGTATCTTTCGCCAGAAAGACATCGCCCATTCCACCGGCACCAATTGATTTAATAATTTCATATTGTCCGAAACTCTGACCGCTTTTGAATTCATTTTTTTTCTTGGAAATAGCAGGAACTTCGAGAAAACTCTCGGAATTTTGATATGAGTTGAGCAACTCTTCAACTTCAAGCTTGACAGATTCATTGTCCGAACAATTTTCATTGACAAATTTCTGACGGTCTTTGGGAGCGATTGCCATTGCTTGCTCAAAAATATTTTTGACTTGTTCCCATTGTTCAGGACTCATAATTTGGGGGCTGTTTAATCTCGTTTTTATAAATTCGTCAAAATAAATTTATAGGATTCGGAAATTATTTTGAGACGGTTTTTAAAAAACTGTCGCGTCTATAACTGAAAGCGACAGAGATTAATTTTCTGTCAATAAAAAATATCAAATTTATTATAAGGAGATTTTCTAAAATGAAAACAGTTTTTCTAAGTTTTGCAATGTTATTAGTTGTATTTTCCGCAGTTACTTTTGCACAAAAATCGGCTGATTACAACAAATTTGAGGTTTACGCAGGTTATTTGAACGGACAAAATGTTTATTCAGCCGAAAAAGATATTTTGGATTTTGGCGCAGGCGGAAAACAAACGGTTATTCTTTGCAACGGAGACGGTGCGGCGGCGTTTGGTCCAAACTTTACCAAATTGCTGTGCAACAGACGGAATTTTAACGGTTTTGATGCTTCTGTAACTTACAATGTTTCGCGTTATATCGGAATAAAAGCAGATGTTACAGTTCAATTTCGCAAGGAAATAAATGTTGATAAATTTTCGGCAACGCACGTTGATACCAGCAATGTTACCGACCGTAAATATTCGTATTTTGGTGGTGTGCAAATTAAGGACAATGCGTCAGAAAAACGGGTTAAGCCTTTTGCACACGCTCTCGCAGGTGTTGTCAGCGAAAGGATTAACGGATTAGATACTTCAACAAATCCGGGTGAAGGTTCTTCGACCTTTAAGGACAAACCAAATAGTTTTGGATTAAAAGTCGGCGGCGGATTGGATGTTCGTCTGAGTAAAAAAATAGATTTGCGGGTGATAGAATTTGATTACACGCCGATTTTTGCTAAAACGCGGGATTTAGATTGCACTTGCGGATTCGGTATTTCACCAACGGCAAAAAATACCAATAATTATACTTTTGGTTTTGGCATTGTCTTTCACTAGATTCGATTCGGAAAATTGATTTTAACCACGAAGTTTCACCAAGAAAACACGAAGGTAAAAAAATCGGTTTTGGAAATTATTCTAAACCGAAATAGCATTACTGAAACTTTTTTGAAAAAATCTCCTTCGTGAAAACTTCGTGTTCCTTCGTGGTTTTAATTTGTCTTATCTGGTTAGTTCACGGTGAAGCCAAGACTTGGCGATTGCCCAATCTCTGGCGGCGGTTGCTCTGGAAATATGCAGGGCTTCCGCCGTTTCTTCTAAACTCAATCCACTGAAATAACGCAGTTCAACCACACGGGTTTGTTGTTTATCAATTTCTTCCAAACGTTTTAACGCTTCATCCAGTGCCAGCAAATCAACATTTATTTCATTAGAAACGACAAATCCCATTTCTTCCAAAGAAATTTTTACATCATTTCCGCCGCGTTTTTCCCGATGTTTAGAACGGGCATGGTCAACTAAAATCCGGCGCATCATCTGTGCCGAAATCGCAAAAAAATGAGTGCGGCTTTCCCATTCGACATTTCTTTGGTCAATCAGTTTTAAATATGCCTCGTGGATCAGAGCAGTCGTTTGTAAAGTATGATCCTGACGTTCCCGTCGCAAATATCTTTTGGCTTGTTTATGTAATTCGCTATAAACCAAAGGCAATAGTTCGTCCAAAGCTTCAGGGTTGCCTTCGCTCCATTCACGCAAAAGAACAGTAATTTGTTCGGGATTATTCATTCTAAATTGGATTATAACAACAAACAAAAAAAAAGAAGAAATATTTTGAGACGGTTTTTTGTTAATTGTCGCGCTATTAGTTGAAGGCAAAAATAGCCATAAAGAAAACATTTATTTGAGGAGAAATTTATGAAAAATTTATTACTTTTAGTCGTTTTAGTATTTACTTTCGGGACTTTGGCAAATGCCCAATCGGGCAAACAAATTGCGGTTCATATTTCATTTGATTTTTATGTTCAGAATCAAAAATTGACGGCTGGCGATTATTTTATTGAAAGTGTTTCGCCACAATCCAATCAATCAACTTTAATTTTTCGACAAAAAGACGGCAAAGCCAAAAAGATTTTAATGACTATTCCGATTGAATTAAAAGATGATCGAAAATCGTTTGAACCCACAATGCTTTTTAATCGCTACGGAGAGGAGTATTTTTTGGCAGAAATCCGTAATCCATTGGAAAGGCTTGGTTTTGGTCTGACAGCAACTAAATCTGAAAAGTCTTTGGCAAAAAGATTTGGCAAACCGATACAAGAAACTGTGGCAATGAGTTCGGTCAAAAAATGAGAGAAATATCAATTATCCCCAAAATAGCCTAAAAAGTTTAGCTTGACCTCTTTTCTCTTTAGGCTCGAAAGGAAAATGCGAAACATAAAAGGTTTTGCGTTTTCCTTTTTTAGGTTATGCCTTTGTTTTCAACTGTTTACTTAAACATTTTATTGCTGATAATCCGCTGTAAACTGATAATTCTATATTGAGAATGTTCTGCTTATTTTGAACAATCTAAAAAAATAATAATTTTTTGATCCAATTTGTTTAAAACTGTCGCGTTAATAATTGTAGGCAAAAACAAGCCTGAAAAAAAAGGAGAAAGTTATGAAAAAACAAATTATATTTATCGCAACCGTAATAATTATGTTAACTGCATCTGCTGTTTATTCCCAAAGCCAAATAACCAGAGTAAATATTCCGTTTGACTTTGAATCCCGAGGACAAAAATTCCCCGCCGGAGAATATGTTGTCCGAGCAACCGATAACCAAAAGGTAAAATGGTTAATTGCAGGAAAAGAAGTTAAAAGTCCGGTTTCTTTTCTTTTAGCCAAGACAGTTCAAAATGTAGAGCAAATTGGTAAAAGCAAATTGATGTTTAGGCAATACGATGATCGTTATTTTCTAGTAGGAATAAATGCCTTCAGTTTTCAGGTTGATTTGTTACAAACAAAAGAAGAAAAACTGTTACAACGCCAACTAATGGCAAATAATAAACTTGCAAAGCCTGAAATTGTAATGATTGAATCAATTCAGTAGGGAGCATTTAAACAAACAATTAGTCGGGAAAGAAAAGTGAACAAACTTTACTTTCCTGACCTAATTGAAAACCGCATATTCGAGATATTATTTTAGATTTTAGATCTTTGGCTTTTGAAATAAAGGAAAAGGTCCTTATTGCTCCAAAAGTTTATTTTCCTGCCTCGAAAATAGTAAAACTGACAAAATAACTAAGTTCAAAAGCCAAAGATCTAAGCTCTAAACCACTACAAAAAGTTTTGTCCCTTTGATTCTCAACCGTTTATTTCTTATCATTCTATTTAAATTCTAAGAGGAAAATAAACTTAATGATTATACCTGTAAAATGGAGTGATGAAGGCGTGTTAATGCTCGACCAACGGCTTCTTCCGACTGAAGAAACCTGGTTGACCTTGAAAACTTACACAGAAGTTGCCGATGGCATTCGTGATATGGTAGTGCGCGGTGCACCCGCAATTGGCGTTTCGACTGCCTATGGAATCGCGCTTGGCGTCCGGCAATTTGTCGGAACAAATATGGTCGATTTGGAAGATGAACTCGACTACATTTGCGAAGTTTTGTTCAAAACCCGTCCGACTGCCGTTAATCTCGGATGGGCCATTGACGAAATGAAAAAGACCTTTGCTCAAGCCAAATCCGAAGGCAAATCAATTTCTGAAATCAAAGAAATTTTATTGGAAAGAGCCAAAGCGATTCATGATGAAGACATCGAAGCGCAACGGCTTATCGCAGATTTTGGCGGAGAATTGATCGAAGATAATTCAACCGTTTTAACCCATTGCAATGCCGGAGCTTTAGCGACAGGCGGAGTTTGGGGAACGGCTTTAGGAGTAATTCGCGGCGCGGTGAATCAAGGAAAAAATATTCACGTTTTTGCTGATGAAACTCGTCCGTATTTGCAGGGAGCACGACTGACTGCGTGGGAATTGAAAGAGGATAATATTCCCGTCACCCTCATCACCGATAATATGTCGGGTTATATGATGAAAGAAGGTCGGGTTCAAGCCGTAGTTGTGGGTTCGGATAGAATCGCGGCAAACGGTGATGTGGCCAACAAGATCGGAACTTATATGGTCGCGGTTTTAGCCAAAGAACATGGCATTCCGTTTTATGTTGCCGCTCCGCTTTCAACCGTTGATTTGAACTGCCCAACGGGCGAAGAAATTCCGATTGAAGAAAGAGACGCAAGGGAAGTCACTCATATCAAAGGAATTCAACTTGCACCCGAAGGCATTGAAATCGGTAATCCGGCATTTGATGTCACCCCAAATCATCTGGTGACGGCAATTATCACCGAAAAAGGTGTGGCTCGTGCGCCTTATACGGAGAGTTTGAAAAAGCAGTTTGAAGAGTAGTAAAATGAAGGCTTGTCGAAATGGCAAGCCTTTTTTATGGAAGATTTAGAAGCCTACCAAGATAAATTTAGCGAAAGTGGAAAACGGATTTTAGAATCTGCCCTCAATGAGGCACGAAAACGACAACAACATTTTATTTTACCTGAACATCTTTTGTATGCGTTGATAATTGAAGAATCCGAACTATTTGAACTGAAGATAAAGCAGTTTTCATTGAGTCCAAAAGATGTTCGTTCCGCAGTTGAAAAAAGATTGGAAAACAGCCGTCAACACATCGGACACGGTTTTCGTATTGCGCCCGAAACGACTGAGATTTTTAAATTCTCAATGGACAGAGCGCGTTCGCAAGGTCGTCGCGTGATTGAACCGGAAGACATTATCTCTGTTTTTCTAACCGTCAAAAAAGATGTGTTGGATGATATTTTGCAAAATTCTGAAAATCCGACTGTTTTTTACGAAAGAAATCGAATCAATCTGAACTTTTTACAGAATCCCCAACCACCAAAGTCGCAAGCGCAAATTGAATTTGAAGCTAAACAAATGGAAGTTTGGCAAAGATTTCATGAAGAACAAAGAAGATTTTTGTCTAATATTTCTTGGGAAGATGTGGTTAAAAACAATAAACTGCTTTCCGGCTTAACTAGATTAGGCGGAGGTGGTGGTAGCGGGGGCGGAATTGGTTCTGGCGGAAGCCAAATTTCGGATAATGAAATCAGATATAGTCAACACTCTTCTTTAGGTTTTTCTTATAAAGTTGAAAATGAGGCTAATTTCAACCCAGATGAAATAATTGCTTCCTTAAAAAATGATGTGGAAGTTTGTCTCAAGCAGCATGAATTAAAAATTACAAAATCGGAATCGTTTTCATCAAGTTTCATTTTTGAATACAAAGGCAAGAATCTAACAGGAAAAATCAAAATTTTTGGAGAACTAACCAATTATTATTATTCAATTTCGATAAACCAAAATGAAACTTGCGTGAGGAAAAAATAAAAGTTTATTTGTTAAACCGACTATTTCGCCACCACTCAATCGTTTTCGACAAGCCATCTTCCAGACCGATTATTTTTTCATAATTCAAACATTCAACCGCACGAGAATTGTCCGCTAAACTGTGAACTATATCACCTGTGCGTGGTGCTTCGTATCGAACTTTAATGTCTTGACGTTCTAATAAACCTTGCAGAACTTTGAATAATTCATTGAGCGAAATTGCTTCGCCGTTGGCAACATTCATCACTTCGCCGATTCCCTTATCGGTTTGGGCGGCTTTGATATTGGCATTAACGACATTGGCAACGTAGGTAAAATCGCGGGTATGTTCGCCATCACCATAAATAACAGGACTTTCACCTTTTGCTAAAGCATCTACAAAACGGGAAATCACGCCCGAATATTGCGAAGAAGGATTTTGGCGTGGACCAAAGACGTTAAAGTATCGTAAACAAAGAGTTTCTAATCCATAAGCCCGATAAAAAACCTGAGCATAATATTCGCCAACCAGCTTGGCAACAGCATACGGAGAAAGAGGTTCGGGGCGCATTGTTTCTACTTTTGGTGAGATTATTTGGTCGCCATAAGCTGAGCTTGATGCAGCATAGACCATCCGGCGAACCCCTGATTCTTTAGCTTTGAGCAAGAGATTAAAAGTGGCGTTGATACAGGCTTCGTGAGTTTCAGCAGGATTATCAACCGACCGCGGAACACTGGGCAAAGCGGCTTGGTGAAAAATGATTTCTACCCCATCAAGTGCTTTTTTGAGTGAAACATCATCGTTCAAATCGCCTTCGATAAAATCAAAATCACCTTTGATTTCCTCAAGATTTTCACGAAAACCAGTGCTGAGGTTATCAATAATTTTAACTTTTGCACCTTGTTGGATAAGTTCATCTGCGAGGTTTGAGCCAATAAAACCTGCTCCACCCGTAACCAATACATTTGTTGTTAGACTCATAAAATAATTTGAAAGGGAAATAAGAAAGGCGAGGATATTTACTCCTCAATTTCTATTGTAACCGTTGTAGATAAATAAATTCAACCGTGGTATTTTATGAGCATAATTCTATTGGAGTCAAAATAATGAAAAAATCGGGTCAATTAGCAGTGATTATACTGTGGGTTACAGTTTTGTTTGCTTTTAACGGACTAGGACAAACCCGTTCATACAAAATCGGGTATGAGCTTTCGATGCCAAATCCGGCATCGCATCTGTTTGAAGTCAAAATGAACATCGAAACGCCAACAGTTGAAGAATCGATCAATTTACAGATGCCGCGTTGGTCGCCGGGACGATACGCAGTAGTTGATTTTGCAAAGGGAGTTCAAGAAGTTAAAGTCTCAACTGCTTGTTCGGGAAAAATCAGCAACTGTCAAACTATTTCGCTGGCAGCAATTCGGATGGATACCCAAACTTGGCAATTTAAGCCAAATAAAACAAAAAAGTTTGTAGTGACTTATAAAGTTTTTGCTAATAATCTTTCGGGAACTTTCTCACAATTGGATGAACGTCACGCTAATTACAATGGCGGAACGATTTTTATGTATGTCGTTAATCACAAACAAGACCCGGTAGAACTAAAAATTACGCCACCTTCAAATTGGAAAATCATTAACGGGCGAATGGTCAGAGCAGATCAAACCGATTGGAAATTTGATAATTATGACATCTTGATTGATACCCCAACTGAAATTGCGCCTGATTGGACGGTTGATGAATTCCAAGTAGATGGCAAACTTTATCGGGTGATGGTTCATTCGTTTGGCGATGAAGGAGGAAAACGTCCCCAATTTGTCAAAGATGTTGAAAAGATTGTTCGGGCAGAAACTTTGATGATGCCTGCGCCTGATTACGATAGCTACACTTTTATCTTTCATTTCGCGCCGAAAAATGAAACTGGGGGTGACGGGATGGAACATTTAACCTCTACTCAGATCATTGAAACTGATACGATGGCTTCAAAAGATGGTTATGAAGGTGCACTTAGCACCGCTGCACATGAATTCTTTCACGTTTGGAACGTTAAGCGGTTGCGTCCGGTCGGACTCGGACCGTGGGATTTTACTCAACCCGTAACTACACGCGGATTATTTATTGCCGAGGGATTTACTAATTATTACGGCAAAATGATGCAGCAGCGTTCGGGAGTTTGGACGGATAGACAGTTGATCGACAGTTACAGCCGGACAATTACTTTAATTGAAAATTCGCCGGGAAGTAAATTGATTAGCGCAGTTGAATCCTCGGTCATTGCTCCATTTCTGGATCGCGCCTCGCGGGTTCAAAATACAAATCTTGCGGCGACAACTTTCAGTTATTATCCGAAAGGCGAATTGATTGCTCTAACACTCGATCTAATGATTCGGAAACGTTCAAACGGCAAAAAATCGCTGGATGATGTGATGCGCGCTGCTTACGATGAATTTTATGTGAAAAGTCCAAAAAATACCTATTATTTGAAAGGTCGCGGCTACACGGTTGAAGATTTCGAAAATCTTACAACGCAAGTAACAAAAGCTAATATGAGCGATTTCTTTTTCAAATATGTGCATGGCGTGGAGGTTCCGCCGTATGACGAAGGATTGGCTTTTGTCGGATTAAAATTGACTCGAATAGATTCAACCCGACCTTCGGGCGAAAAATTTACAGAATTCAAAATAGAAGAATTACCTAATGTTTCGAGTGAAACATTAGCTAGGCGAAGAGCTTGGCTAAATGGCAAATGAGTTAAGAGGGAATGCTAGAGGCTTTTTACTTTAACCAACAATAAAGGCAAAAACTCTCAAAGTTGAGAATTTTTGCCTTTTATCTATTTATTTTTACTTTTTTACCTTCCTACGCCAACATATTCAAAGCCGCGTTCACGCATTTCTTTCGGCTCATAAATATTACGGAGATCGGCAATCTTAGGAGCTTTCAGCAATTTTTTGACCTTGTCCATATCAAGTGCACGAAATTGATTCCATTCGGTAATTATCACCAAAGCATCCGCATCCTTGATTGCATCATACTCATCATTAGCATATTCAATATCAGGTAAAGCGTGTTTAGCTTCTTCCATTGCGACCGGATCAAAGGCTTTGATCGTTGCCCCGCGTTTTTGCATTTCTCTGATAATATCAGTCGCTGGAGATTCGCGCATATCATCAGTTTCAGGTTTAAAAGAAAGCCCTAAAACTCCAATATGCTTGCCGTTCAAATCACCAACGAGTTTCTCAATTTTGGGTAACATTGCCTGACGCTGAAAATCATTAGCTTTGATTACTGCATCAACAACTGAAGTTTCAACCCCAAATTTATCCCCAACTTTGGTAAAAGCCTTAGTATCTTTGGGAAAACAAGAACCGCCGTAACCAGGACCCGGATGCAAAAATTTGCGACCAATGCGATTATCCATTCCCATTCCGCGAGCCACATCATGAACATCACAACCAATTGCATCACAAAGATTAGCAATTTCGTTAATAAAAGTGATTTTAGTAGCTAAAAAAGCATTTGCGGCATATTTTATAAGTTCTGCAGCTTCCAATGAGGTGATTACAATCGGAGTTTCTATCAGATAAAGAGGACGGTAGAGGTCTTTCATAATAGCAATAGCATCAGGCTCATTACTACCTACTACAACCCTATCGGGGCGCATAAAATCGTCAATTGCTGCACCTTCCCGTAAGAACTCCGGGTTTGATGCAACGCCAAAATTAGTTTTGATCTTTTGATGTTCAGAAACAAAGTTGCGTAGCCATTTTCCGGTCCCAACTGGAACGGTTGATTTTGTTACCAAAACTTTGTAGCCATTCATTGCCTGAGCAATGTCCAAAGCAGCTTGTTGATAATAACTCATATCGGGGGAACCATCCTCTTTCGGAGGGGTTCCTACCGCTAAAAAAATAACTAGAGCCTGTTCAACGGCTGTTTTTATATCGGTTGTAAAATGAAGGCGACCGGCTTTATAGTTTTTTTCAACAATAGCATCTAAACCGGGTTCATAAATAGGCATTATGTTATTTTTTAAGCCTTCAATTTTCTTTTCATCGACATCTACACAGGTTACTTCTACGCCAAATTCGGCAAAGCAAGCACCTGTTACCAATCCAACATATCCTGTTCCAATTACTGCAATGTGCATATTTTTATTTGATTTTAGATTTTGAAAGTTTTGAGATTTCATTTCAAGTCAATCAATGGAGGGGAATATGACTTAAATAGTTTGTTAAAAGATTCACAAAGATAAACAAAACAATGCGAGCCATATTGAATATGACTCGCTAATAAGTTTGAACATTTACTATTGCAAAATCAAATGCTGATGTTCAATGTTATCTGGTTGCGCTAGCAACAACAATTCCACCACCGATATTACCTGCATCACTATCTGAAAGCAAGAAAGCGGCAACACCACCGCCAGCACCGGTTCCAACGCCGCCGGTGGCCCCACCGATACCGACGGCTTCAACTCCGGCACCGGCGCCACCAACTTCGGCCTCGAGTCCGGCACCGACTCCGACCCCTCCGGTTGTCGCAACCCCAGCCCCACTCTTTAGTGAAGGGCAACGGGTCAGCGTCGTGCCGAATCCAGCCGCGCCCGGTCAGAAGGTGCAGCTTCATCAAGACGCCGAAGGGACAAAGCCAGGACCGAGTATTCCCCCGGGAACCGTCCTCACGATTCTTGACGGCGATCTCCAGGGAAATGGCTGGGTCTACTCCATTCGCTCCGACTTCGGCACCAAGGGATGGCTGGCTGAAACGCAGCTCAAACTGAAACCCTGATCGTCCACAGCGCATCTCCCGCGAGAGGGTAGGTAATCCTACCACCGCCCTCTCGCTGTGCTATAATGCCGCCCGTCCACGTTCGTAAAGACGACAGTACAACACAACCGGTAGGACCCCATGCGCGCTGTGATCTTTGACTTT
>DAORIL010000105.1:0-13818 GCA_035438525.1 Pyrinomonadaceae bacterium | reverse complement strand
ATTCTCCGCTAAGTCCAACTTACTACATTTGAACTCATTTCTTAACATACAAGACACAGAGTTCACTGAGAAAAACCAATAAAGATAAATTGGACGTGTAGTATGCAGTGTTAAAAAAATGTCGCAGGTTTTAGCAAAATCTCATTTAGAACTCTGTGAACTCTGTGTCTCTGTGGTGCAAATTTGCTTTAAATTCCGTGCCGATTCCATCTCAAATCACACCAGATTTTTTGTTGTTTTTCGTCCAAAAAAGTCCACGCAACGATGCGGCTGATTTTGTTTCCCTGCCCCATCGGAATTGTTTTAACTTCTTTGGCTTTGACAAATTCAAGTGCTTTGTAAATACTGTCAAGCTTGGATTGTTTTGAAACATTGGTCGAAAACCAAAAACACGAATCCGCAAACAGCCGACTTTCATGAACAATGTTTCCGACAAATTTTGTTTCGCCACCATCAACCCAAAGTTCACGATTTTGTCCGCCGAAATTTAAGGTTGCAGTTTTAACTTTCTTTTTGTTCAGATTCGATAATTTTCGGAGCGTTCCCGCGTGTGCCTCCTCCAGCGAAGCATGAAACGGCGGATTGCAAATGGTTAAATCAATGAACTCGTCAGGTTGGATAATTCCGCTAAAAATATTGTCTTGATTTTGCTGCAAACGTAATGCAACCAAACCTCTCAACCGTGGATTTTCGTCCACAATTTTCTGAGCGGAAGCAATCGAAACAGGATCAACATCCGCGCCAATAAACGACCAGCCGTATTCTTTTGTCCCAATAATCGGATACACACAATTTGCGCCAACTCCTATATCTAAACAAGTTATGCTTTTGCCTTGCGGAATTTTTCCGCTATTGGATTTTGCTAACAAATCGGCAATATGATGAATATAATCGGCTCGCCCCGGAATCGGCGGACACAAATAAGTCGGCGGAATATCCCAATTTTCAATGTCGTAATGTAATTTTAATAAAGCCCGATTGAGTATTTTAACCGCTTCGGGATTTGCAAAATCTATCGAATCATCACCGTAAATATTCGGCGCAGCAAAATTCGCCAATTCAGGCGAAACAGCAATCAATTCGCCAAAATTATATCGCGTACGGTTTCGATTGCGTGGGTGAAGTTTGGACTTTTCGGCTGGATGTTCTCTTTTTTCGGGGCGCATAGATTGTAATATTTAGTTTGGTTTAGCGAGTAGGTTTTTTGGATTCGGAATTAAATATAAATCTACGTTGCCGTTCCATTCTTCATTTTTATTTTTCTTTCGTAATTGAATCGAATAGCGACCACGCGGAAGTTCAAAATTCTTGGTTAAAGCACCTTTCACTTGATAGGGCTTTCCTATAAAAAATTAAAATTTTTCAATGTTAAAATCAAAAGGTCGAAGTTGTCAGCAAAAGCATCTAATTGTTCCTTTCTATTCTGACACCCTGTTTTCTGCAAAATAGTGGTAGTCAAAGTTCTCAAACCACCCATTGTTTGCTGTAAATTCTTTTTTTTGAACGCATTTTGTCTTCTTGTAAACTAACATCCCGAATCTGATTGTTTGTTTCGACAGTCCAATGAAGTCTTACGGCTTGCGCTAATTCCTCGTATTTGCCGACCTCATTGGTTAGATAAAATGAATCTTCCACACTAATTTTATTAGTTTTTATTTCGATTCTTTCGCGTTTGACTTTAATGGCGGTTTTAATTTGGCAATCCCGCCACCTCTCATCTGTTGCCAACTCCAAAACATCATAAAACTGATAAATTCTCGTCTCAATTCGCCCGTGTCCTTTTTCTTGCGTCCCGATTTTTAGCAAATAACTCTGATTTTCTATCGCTTGGGTAATTTGTTTTTTCAATTCTTTTTGATTTTCTTTTAACCCAACTACATATTTGCCGCCTGCTTGGGTAATAATTTCTAAAGTCTTGGGCTTGCAATGTAAAGCATCCAGACTTGTCTTCTGAGCAGCTAAATCGTGTTCCTCTAATAGTTTGCGAACTATCGGCACTTCTGACTCTTTTTCTCCTGCGTAATAATCTTGCGCCACTACTTGTAAATTATCGTGCGCTACCGCTTGCACTATCGCCTCACCTCGCTTGTTGCCCGTTTCAATACTTCCGCGCAGTTCTTTGCCATCCAGTGCAAACCATTTTTGTTCTGCCTCACTTAACTCAATCCCGTAATTAGCAAATAACAAACGGTTAAACTCCACTACTGAAACTTGGGCTAGAATTATTGGTAACTGTGAACGCGATACCGGACGCTTCTTTTCTACTCCTAAAACTTCCACTAATCGCTCATAATGATTTTTCAAATGTCGCTGAATACTTGAAAGATTCCCATCTCGATTCGAGAGCAGTGCCAACACGACCCCCATTAAAATAGTTGCTAAATCGTGTCGTTTTCCCCGATTGTCGCGTAAATCTAAGCCTTTCTCGTTTTGCAGTTTCTCGAAAAAACTGCGATTATCTTCTGGACAAGGTTGCATATTTAGTTGCTTTTAAGGTTTTGCAACTCTAAAGTAACTTTTTACAACCTTGTTTTCAATTTTTATAGGAAAGCCCTGTTTCACTTGAGTAAGTTCCCAATAATCATTAACGATGATTTGACCTTTGTAACTCGGATACTGCTTCAAAATATTTGCAAATTCTTCAAAATTTGCCTGAAATTCAGTAATTAAAGGGTAACTTGGTTCACATTGTAAACAAGTATTACTAAAATGATATTTTCCTTGAATTTTAGACCATTCAAATTCATAAGATTCTGTGTATGGAAGTTTTGCACCTCTGGGAATCACCCAAAACTCGTGAGCAAAAAATTTCTTTCCTTCCAAAACTATTACATCAACTTTTTCAGGGGAAATTCTAGTGTAGAATTTTACATATTTCCTGACATTTTTTACATAAGCCGAAATATTGCCGAATCTTTCTTTGTTTTCACCTGTATAAATTACAACCAGACCTTTGTTTTCATCATTTTTAGCTAATTCAATTTCAAAGTTTGCGTAACGAGAATTACCAGAACAACCACCGCCAAGCCCCACAAACTCATCAATTTTATAGGCTTCCACTTGAGCAAAACAAATTTGCGAACCAATCAAAATAAATAAATTTGCGATAATCTTTTTCATAAATATGTAATAAAAAGGCTTCGGACTAACCCAAAGCCTTTTTAATTTTTTCCATTGCGCCTTCTAAAATTGTGTCTTCGCGGGCGATGCAGATTCGCATAAACGCGTCCCAATCGTCAGAATCAGCAAACGCACTGCCGGGAGTTGCGCCGACTCCGGCTTTTTCCATCAGCATTTCGTTAAATTTGAGCGCATCGTCAAAATCTTCGGGAATTCGCGCCCACAAATAAAATGCCGAACCTGAATTGTAAATTTTGAAACCCAAATCAGTTAAGGATTCCGAAACAAATCGGCGTTTGCCGTCAAATTTATCGCGCAGTTTGTCGTAATAATTATCATCTGCCATCAAAACCCGTGAAAGTGCAGCTTGCAAAGGAGTTGCCGGACAAACATTGACGATATTGGCAACATTATTTATCGGCTGAATCAATTTTCCGTTGCCGTAAGCGTAACCCAAACGCCAGCCTGAAATGTTCCACGATTTTGAAAAAGAATTGACCGTAATCGTCCGCTCCCACATATCGGGCAAGGTCGCAATCGGAATATGCGGATTTTCGCCATAGACGTAATGTTCATAAACTTCGTCGGAAACACAGATTAAATCGAGTTCTTTAGCCACGTCCGCAATCGCTTCGAGTTCGGTTTGCGTCATCACTTTTCCACTCGGATTAGCAGGAGTGCAAACTATAATTACTTTCAAAGGGAATTCGGTGCGATTCTTTAATTCTTTGCAATGCGCGAGAAGCGCATCTTTGTCAAAACTCAAATTCGCGTCAAGTGCAAAAACTTCGGTTTTGCTGCCGAATTCTTCCAAAATTTTGCGGTGATACGGATAATAAGGCTCAAAAACCAGAGCAGACTTTCCGCGCAAAAACGATTGTGCAATGCCGATCAAGGCACCTGTTCCGCCGTTGGTAATCATTATTTCCAAAGGGTTTGCAGTGACATCTACTTCGACACCATTATATTTTTTAATCTTTGCGGCAACGGCTTTTCTTAAATTTATGTCGCCTTCCGAACCGCCGTAATGATTTTGGCTGGCAGCAATAATTTCAGCCGCTTCTCTGGCAAGTTGCGGGTCAATCGGGAGTTCAGATTGCCCTTGGACAAGGTTTCCGCTCGGCGGGACAAGCCGCGTAATGGCACGAATATCAGGTTTGACTTTTTTTACTTTTGCTTCGGTCATAATTATTAAAAGATAACAGTTTTTTATTGGAATTTCTAAATCAGCAATCAAAATCGGCGAAATAAAAAAGACCAATTCAATTAAGTCTTGGTCTTTTAAGCAGTTAATTTGATTTTAACTTTATCAACGAATCTTAACTACGAAACTAATATCTCCCACATTATTCGGCGAGATTTGTGAGAGAGTTCCGCTCGTGACATTCCACCTGATTGCTTTGACATTTCGGTCATAGCCTGCACTCGCACCTCCGCCTGCACTGACCGGCGTGTAAGTCCAAGTTGCTAAAGTAGGATTTAACGGATCATAGTCCGATGAAAATTCAACCGCAAAAGTTAAGCCTGTAGTTGCAACATTGGCAGTTGCCGACCCAATTTTGTAGTCGGTATTAACGGGAATTCCGTCAACTAAGCGCAAATTTGCCGCACCGCGCCCGCCACTGTTGGTAAATTCGATTTTGTAGGTTAAATCTGTTCCCGGCAATTGCGGTGCTGTTGTGCAGTTTGCCGGATTCGGACACGACTTGACCAATGTTACCAGTGGCGGAGGCGTATAAGTCGGCGTTTGTGTGGTGTTTGAGTTAATTGATTGATAGGTTGTTATTCCGCCCGACATTGTTGGATAAGAAATAACTGCTGTGTTATCAATAGTTGCAGGCAGAGCTCCGCTGTTGACGGTAACTCTGAATTTAACGGTTGAATTTCCTGTGGCAACAATTACGCCACCGGGTTGATTAACGGAATTTATTTTGCGTGAACTGACAAACGGCATTGCGCCGCTGACATCTGACACAGCATTTCCGTTCATTGTGGTAGAATCTGCAACATAAGTTGTTCCGGCAGGAATTATATCCGAAAGTTTTGCATCATAACTCGGCATATTTCCGCTATTATTGACGACAATTGTATATTCTAAAACGTCTCCGGACGCAGCAATAGTTGCCGGATTTTGATTTTGAGTGACGTTGATAACCGATTTTGAAACATTTATCAGATTCGGATTCAGAATCGGAGACGCACACGATCCCATATCATAAACCGAAGGCGATGCAGTTCCAATCACATTTCCATCCAAATTAGCTGCGCCGAGATTGATTGAAACTAAAGTAGCTCCGACATCTCTGGTTGTAATCAAGTTACCGGAACCACTAAAAGCAACGCCTGTCGCCCCATCAGGACCAACGTCACCGATACTTTTGGCGAGGAGTGTTGTTGGATCAATAACATACAAATATGTCCGACCCGCACCGTTATTGATTGAACCATACCAATACAAACGACCTGTTCCGTCAAAGGTCATATCGCCGTAGCGCATCTGGGTTCCGATGGTATCATCCGCATCAAAAATTAAAGCTCCTAAATCAACTGCTGCCCCTGAACCACCCGCGGAGGCTCTTCGCAAGTGATAGGCTGAGTCAATAAAATAAACATTTCCCGCTGTATCAGCGGCTTCACCGACATTGAGCGTTGGAAGCGTCATTCCAGTGTTTGATTGGTTACTGCCGTCAAATCTGAAAAGTGGAGGATTGGCAAAAGTTCCGTCATCATAGTATGCTGAACCATTTGCACTAATCGCTAAACCACCAACAATCTGTGGTGCTGTATAAATCGCGGTCATTGTCGAACCATTCAAGCGATAAAGCGAATTTCTTCCTCCACTAAAACCGCTGGCATAAACTTCCGAACACGAAATCGGTGTCACAACCGTTGTTGGATCATTTGCCGTGTTATCTGTCAAAGTCGAAGTTGATTCATTTGGCACGGAAACAGTCGCCGTATTCGTAATTGAACCAAGCGTGCTTAACCCAACTGCAACATTAAAACTAAAAGTGCTGGTGTTATTTCCCGATGCATTTGAAAGCGAAGTTGAACTGGTGCAAGTGATAACCTGCGGGGTTGCCGAATTTGAATTGCATCCCCAATTTGCTGCGTTCGTTCCACTTAGAGAAACTGCGCCAGCCGCACCACCATTAACTGTTAGACCTGTTGGCAAAGTATCGGTTAATGTAATTGTCCCGCTAGTTGAAATGTTACCGTTGTTGGTAGTCGTAAAAGTATAAGTTCCACTTGAACCACGCGTAAAATTGCCTGTGTGTGACTTGTTCAAAGATAAATTCGGCGCACTAACCGAAAAACTAATGTCTCCGCGTGCCTCGCGTGACCCATTTGTGGCTCCGGTCGAAACTGTATTTACTTCGTTCGCTGAATTATTGGCAGCAATATTATCAAAATTTGTGCCACTTGCCGCGTCACCTAAGAAAATCTGGATCGTGCTGCCTGCCGTTGCTGCTGTATTAACGCTCAGAGTTACAGTCACATCAACAAATCCATTTTGTGCCAAAGTTTGAGTAACAACTGACGGATTCGTCAAAATATCAGTGGCACTTGCTCCAACCGTTGCCGAGGTAATTGTTGCGCCGCCTGTCACTTGCAAACTCGCACCGTTTGCTAAAAATCTAACATCATCAGTAAAGTTTCCAGTATTTGTAACTCGAAAAGTTGTTACAATGCCTGTTTGACCAGGCACAACAGCCGTGTTTACTTGTGCATCAGGTGTGATAGTTAAACCTGCAACTTTGGCAACCGTAATAATGACTTCGTTTGAATTATTGCTGTAACTGGTGGTGCCGTCAGAAAAAGTAACAGTTGCAGTATTTCTGATTTGCGTATCGGCGGCAGTTTGGGCGAAATGATTCTTCGACACTAAATGCAAAGTTACTGTAATTAGCAAAAAATAAAAGAATATCCGGCTGAATTGATACTGATGTTTCATAATTCTTTTCAGGGCAGATTTTGCAATGAAAAAACAAGTGATTCCCAAACTGCATTTACTTTTACGCAAATTTAGGGGTTGGAATAAGTTATACTTTGGGGGATATTTTTTGGGGGACAAGGGAGTGTGTTTTTATGACCAAGCCAATTAGTCATAAAATATTTTATCAAAGTTAAACACTGTTGTAAATATTTAACTTTGATAAAATGATTCTTTTCATTATTTACAGAGCTATCTGATTTTAACGGAAAACTCTGCATAACCGTTGTTGTTAGGCGAAACATTCGATAGAGTTCCGGAAGTTACCCGCCAACGAACAGCTTTTACATTGCGGTCATAACCTGTGGATGCGCCACCACCACCGCTAACCGGAGTATATGTCCAAGTGGCTGAACTTGGACTTGACGGATTAAAATCGTTTGAGTATTCAATCGCAATTGTTAATCCTGTCGTGCCAAGACTGGTTGTCACCGAACCAAGTTTGAAATCAGTGTTGTCTGGAACTCCGTCCACAATCGTCATATTACTTGCGCCTTGACCACCGGAATTGGTGAAAGCAATTCGATAAGTAACATCTGTGCCGGGTAATTGCGGGGCAGTAGTGCAGTCTGATGGAACTGTGCAGGATTTAGCTAAAACGACATTTGGCGGAGATGAGATTGTATTAGTCGGATCAATAGATGAATTATTGCCGTTATTTGCATTTGCTTCATTGCCACCTGAAATTGTTGCCGTGTTATTGACCGTTGCTGCTGCGTTTGAAGCAACATTAACAGTAAAAGTGAAGGTGCTGGAACCACTAATTGGAATGACAGTTGAACTTGTGCAAGTAATCACGTTGCTCGCAGCATTACAAGTCCAATTAGCAGAATTTGCCCCACCTAACGTCATTGCTCCATCAGCAATATTCAATCCTGCTGGCAAAGTATCCGAAACTGTAATTGTTCCTGATGTTGCCACTGTTCCGCTATTGCCAACTGTGATGTTATAAACGCCCGTTGAGCCACGGGTAAAGTTGCCTGAGTGTGATTTCACAATCGTTAGATCAGGTGATAAAACTGTAGTCGGGTCAGACGTAGAATTATTCGTTGTATCTATTTCTCCGCCTCCTGCAACCGTTGCGGTATTGGTAATACTATTTGTTCCAACTGCTGTTTCCACACCAACATTGACATTAAAACTGAAAACACTTATTCCGCTTGTTGCAATTGCTATAGTGCTGGTGCAAGTAATGGTTTGTTGAGCAGGAGATCCCGCCAATGCCGCAGAATTACAAGTCCAATTAGCCGCATTAGTCCCGCCTTCAGTAATTGCACCTACTCCACCACCATTGACAGTTAAACCGATAGGCAATGTATCGGTAACAGTAATTGTTCCCGATGTAGCTGTTTCACCGGTATTGGATACAGTGAATGAATATGTTCCGCTTGAGCCAACCGTGAAATTACCTGTGTGTGATTTAGCCAAAGAAACATTTGGTCCTAAAACTACTGCTGAAGTATTACATTTCGCACCGTCATTTATGCCTGTTGTGGTGGTCGAAACAAAAGTTGAAGTAACGGCTCCGGTTGTTAAAGTGTGTGTCGAAGCAATCTTGTAAGTATTTCCGTTTGCACCTTGGTTAAAGAATAGATTACCGTTTGAATCCATCCACGAACTACCAAAATTAGTTCCGGCTTCGCTTCCCCCACCGGTTACTGTCCCAATTGTTGTAACTGATCCGGTTGTTAAATCAATTCTCAGTAATGAATGTGGCGCAGTCCCGTCTGTTATAGCGTATGCGTATCCATCATTGGGATTGATAGCAATATCAGAATAATTGACAGCCGGAACATTAATCGGAGTCAATCTGGTCATATAAGTTGGCGAACTTGGATTAACATCAACTCTTTCAATGGTTGTGTAACCTGTTCGGGTTAAATAATAGATTCCATTTGCGCTAACATCAGCCGCAAACAGATTGGCAGTTGGCAGTCCGGTTATCGGAATTATTTGAACCGACAAATCCGAGGCAATTCTAATTATTTCACTTGTGCCAATGCGTTTTCCATAAATCAGACCATCCAACGGATTGTAACCGATTGAATTTGCGCCCTGTCCTCCTGCTGATGAAGGTATAATCGGATTTATCAATGAAGTCGAGTTTCCAGTAGCTATATCTATTTCCCAAAATTCAGCAATTGTTCCGGCATTTTTAATTGCGTAACCTTTATCTGAGCAACCGAATGAAGGAGGCAAAACAGTAGCTGTCGGATCAGTTGCCGAATTATTACCACTATTTGCAGTTGCTTCCCCGCCACCTGCAACGGTGACATTATTCGTTACAGTTGCTGCAGCATTGACAGCAACATTGACATTAAACCCAAAAGTGCTTGAACCACTTGTTGCAATTGCGGTTGAACTGGTGCAAGTAATGACGTTACTTGCTGCGTTACAGCTCCAATTGGCAGAATTTGTTCCGCTTAAAGTTACTGCTCCATTGGCAATGCTTAATCCAGTTGGTAAAGTGTCAACAACAGTAATTGTTCCAGACGTTGAAGCAGTTCCGCTATTACCAACTGTAATGTTATAGGTTCCTGTTGAGCCTCTTACAAAAGTAGTTGGTGTGTGTGATTTAGCAATTGTTAAATCAGGGGAATTTACCGTTGTAGAGTTGCTGGCACAATGATTACTTGGCGAACAAGCTGCTCCGGGCGTAGGAGCAACAACTGGATCACCGCCGCCACCAATCGAAGCATAATTGGTAATACTATTTGTGCCGAGCGGAGTTGTATTTGTTACATTTACTGGCAGAGTCAATTGACTGGTATTTGAACCTGCGGTATTGGATAATCCATCTGTAGTTGTGCAAGTGACATCTTGTCCGCTAAACGTGCATCCCCAAGTAACACCGCCATTTGTAATTGCCCGTGTGCCCGTCCAATTTGGGGTAATTCCTGTTGGTAAAGTATCTCTAATCGTTGTAGTCCCAAAAGTTGGTGCAGTCCCAGAATTGGTTGCTGTTAATGTATATTCCGCTCCTGTCTGACCAACTGCCCAAGGACCGTTGCTCGATTTAGTAATGGATAAATTAGGTAGTTGCGAAATTCCGAAATTGATGTTTGTTATGCTAGTTGTGGCTACAGTAAATGCTGCCGAAATACCGTTTACGGTTGAGTCTGTTCCGGTATTGGGCGTTCCGTTAAATTCTCCACGATTAAACCAACCTGATGGTAAACTCGCTGTTGGGGCAGTTGCTCCTTGAATTCCTGCTGTTGTGCTGAGAACTATGGTATAAGTTCCTGCATAAATTCCTGAAAACGAATAAGTTCCGTCAGTTGCAACCGAAGTCGAAGCCACTACCTTATTGTTGCTGTCTATCAAATTAGCGAACATTCCGCTCGGCACTGCATTTGTTGTTCCCGAACTGTTATTGACATTTCCGCCATTCGGATCGTTGAAAACATTACCTGAAACAGGTGTTACCGGTCTAGCCGTTGAAACTCCGATCAACCATTGGTCACCTGTATGTCCGTTAGTAGCCCCCCAAACAGTTCCGCCCCCGTCACCTTTCAAGTAAATTTGAAAAGTGATACTTGTAATATTTGTGCCTGTCGCTAAGACGGTTCCGGATGCAGCACCTGCTCCTGTAGTAGCAGTATAAAAAGCTGCACTATTAAGAATTTTGGTTGTTGAAACTGAAAATTCAGTTGAACCCGATTTTTTCGATAGAGATACTTGAGCCGCAGAGGCAGTTGTCAGTTCCAGTTCAGTAGTAAAACCTAATGTGCCGTATGTTCCGCCAAGCCCAACAATATGAATCATCGGATCATTGACAGGACGACTGAATGTAATTGTTAATTGCCCAAAATTATACCTTCCGTTGGTTGCCAGATTACCATTAGTTTGAGGCTTGGCAGAGGTGAAAACCTGAACCGCTCTATTTGTCCCAACATCTATACCTGAGCCGGCAGAATTAAGCGTTTTAGATGTAAAACTAGTGCTGGGAGCTAAACTGATAAAACTCATCAACGGGTAAATCGATGAAGGCGTTACCAGCGGGCTTGTGGTGCTGGCACTAACCGCTGCTCCAAAAGATAATCCGGTTCCGGTCGAAATTTGAGCTGTTGGGATACTCGCATATTGCTGATTGGAAAAAGAATACGTGGTAGTGATAGTTGGTGAGTAGGTGCTAAAAACATTGTCTGACGGGTCATTGGCATTTTGTTGAAAGGTAATGACCTGATTTGCAATTGTGGGACCGTTTCCAGTTGGATTACCTGCTCCGGCAGCCATTTCCAATGATTGGGCAAATGTGTTAATTGCCAATAAGAAGGGGCTTAAAAAAATTGCATTTAACAATAGTGAGTATATTTTTAGAGATTTCATTATTTTGTTCCCCCGTTGCTTTTGTTATTTTCTTCTTTTTCCTCTTCAAAGTAATACAAACCATCTTTCTTTGTTCCAAAGAGATTGAACAATCTTGAAAGTTTAGTCGAAATTACAAAATAGAATCCGTTGCGGTAAAAGACGCGGTTGCCGTTGTTGAATCCGTAAGGTTCTTGTGCCCGCGAGAAATTGTAGCCAACTCCAAATCTTAAATCTGCGGTTGCCCAATATCCGCCTTCAACGCCAAACCAATTTCGGTTTGAACCATTTGGTTGAAAGATATAGCGATTTTCAGCGGCAATATCGAAATAGCGGTGAATTCGATATTGAGCACGACCTTGCAACAAATAAGTTGAACTGTCAGCGTAGGGTAAATTGCTGTTCCCGTCACCCGACATTTTCCACGCAAATCTGCCGTAGAGTTCCAAACGAAGTTTCGGTTGATAGAATCCGTCTGCCGAAAGAA
This sequence comes from Pyrinomonadaceae bacterium, assembly GCA_035438525.1. Classification (GTDB taxonomy): domain Bacteria; phylum Acidobacteriota; class Blastocatellia; order Pyrinomonadales; family Pyrinomonadaceae; genus JAIBCC01. The sequence continues at coordinate 1,909 of DAORIL010000105.1, read as the reverse complement.
TATCTGACTTCAAGAAAGTCGGAAGATTTTTTCCGTCCGAATATGAAGAATCACGATGCTGATAACTGAACAATAATCCGTATTTATCCGTATCGTGCGGACGAATTGCCATTGCGACTTGTCCATCAGTGATGCGGTTGATGCGGTCTTGGAAATTGATGTTGCCATATTGGTAACGAGCCAATGCTGTCCAACCCGGTCTGAACTCACCCGCCGCCGCGACTGTAAAAATTTGTCCGTTGCCGTCACGGTTGCGGAATTCGTAACGTGTCGAAGTGCGGAAATTATCACTTGGCAAATAGTTTGCACCAATCACAATGTTGTTGTAACTCTTTCCGTCTCCGGCAAGATGAAACGCTCTTTCAAATCCCAAATCAAGCGACAGAACTTTGTTAATCGGCAAGCGGTTTTGCAATCCAACCACTGCGAAACTGTCTGTGCCGTTGATTCCGTTTTCGAGTTGATAGCGTCCACTCATACTCGTATATTTTCCGAATTGGCTTTCGACTCCGATAGCGGTTTCGTTTTGGGCTTGCGAAGAAGCAAAACCTGTTCCCGAAAGGTCGGCAATCGGCGTAATCGCCCGTGATGAAAAGCGTTGCGTAAAGAACATTTTCGCCCAATTATTCAAACGATAATTTGCTTGGAACAAAGTTTGATCAGGGAAAGATGGGTCTTCGTCACCCAAGTTTTGTTCGCGTTTGATTGAGAAATCAAGTTTTTCAGTTGGTTTGAAATCTGCACCAACCGAAACTAAGTTTGAATTAACAACTTTACCGTCTTTGCTGTCCTCGTAGCGGCGGAAATCGTAGCCGAAATTGAAGCGGATTTTTTCGTTAATCGTTTGCGACCACTGAACTCCGGCGGTAACACGATTGTTGTCAACATTTGAAGTTTTATTTTTCTCTCCGATGAAGTTGAATTTCAAATTGGTGCGGTTCGCGGGTTTCGTATCAAACTGCAAGGCTCCGCGAGTGCTGCCCGGTGTCACGGTTGCGCCAAACGGATTGTAAAAACCTTCCGAAGCGCGAGTTCCTTCAAAGCGAAGCGTGCTTTGCCAAAATCTCAAAGGTTGTTCGAGATTAATGAAAAATGCGTTTCCGTTGTGTTTATTGCCGTTTGGATTGTTGCCGAAGAAACTGAATCCGTTGTTAATCGAACCATTACTCAAGGCAAATTCGGCATTGAGTTTGCCATTGTTCGGCATATTCAATGTCATATCCAATCCACCCAACCGAAACGCTTTTTCAGCCGCTTGTTTTTGGTCAATATAAGAAAATCCAAGTCGCAAACCTAAGCGGTTAAACGTTTTGCTGGCGCGTCCGGTATAGACGGTTGATTCCATTCCGTTTGAACGATATTCGTAAGTTGCTACGATTTGAACCAAATTCAAATCACGATCAAAAGTGTTAATCGGTCTCAGGAAAAAGACTGTTCCGCTGTTGGTGTCAATGTTGTAATCGAGTCCGCGAGTCAAGGCTTCACGCGACAAAATCAATTCGGGATTGCGACGATCTCTGGTTTCAATCACCAACTGTTCCGAACCCGGCATTAAATCAATTCTCTCTAGTTGAACGATTCCCAAAGTTCCACCCGGAATGATTTGGCGAGCAAAAGCCGTGTCAGGACGTGCGCCTGTGGCTGTGATAAAGTCGCCATTTTCATTTTCAAAATGAACCTTGACACCGGTTAATTTTCTGCCGTAGCTCAACAAGCGATTTTGCTCCATATCGGCGGTAAAATCGCCAAACATTGCATAATTTCTACCTCTGTCCAATCGGGCAAAAACTTTGCTGTTTGATTCGGTTTCTTGGAAACGGGTTGAACTATCGCCGAAAATCGGATAAACGCGATCAAGTGGATTGAGTTGGAACATTCTGTCCTGTCCCGAAACGCGGTTCAAAGGTTG
>DAORIL010000104.1:0-13839 GCA_035438525.1 Pyrinomonadaceae bacterium | reverse complement strand
CTTTTTCATCAGCGGCGGCTTGGGCGGCGGCAGCTTTGGCAGTAGCAGTCGGTTTGGCTTTTTGCCCAAATGCCACAAAACTTAAACTCAAAATAATCAACGAAATAAAAGCAAATTTTTTCATCATTTTACGTCCTTTCAATAGAGAAATATTTATAGAAATCAGTTTATAATCTAAAATCAAATTTGCAAAATTAACTATGCTAAAAGTAATCAAATGCCCTTCGTGCGCCGCGCCTTTGGAATGTGACGGTGATGCCTTTGAAAAATGTGTTTTTTGCGGAAGCCAAATTGCGGTCACACCGGACAATTCTTTTTCCGAAAATGCCGTTGGGTTCGATGGAATGTTGAAAAACGCGCACAAACTCAAGGAAGTTTTGCGTCTGGTGCGTGGCGGAAATAAGATCGAAGCTATCAAACTTTATCGTGAAACTTTTCATTGCAGTTTGTCAGAAGCTAAAAATGCAGTTGACCGATTAGAGAGTGGTCAAAGTGTTAGTTTTCAGAATGTTAGATTCCAAACTGCCAATGTGGTTTCACCCGAAGCCGCGAAAACAGCACTTAAAGCCGTCGGAATTTTCAGCGGCTCGATGTTGTTAATTAGTGCAGTGATTGTGATCTCAGTTTTAGCGATAATTGGCGGAGTGTTATGGACGATCAAAACCAAAGTTGCTGATGTGACCAGAATCAAAACACCCGTTTTGACTCCAACCAAAACAAATGAAAATGTAAAACCTGCCTTTGCCCGCGAACTTTTGCGCTTTGGCGGTGAAGGTGTTGGTGCAGGGAATTTCAAAGATAATCGTGTGATTGCGGTTGATGGCGAAGGCAAAATTTATTCGGCGGATTATTCTGACGGCAGGATTCAGGTTTTTGATAAGGACGGAAAATTTTTGACGCAGTGGTTTTTAGAGAAAAAAGATAGAGCAATTTATGCACTGACGGCAAGCCGCAAAGGAACGGTTTATGTCGCTCAATCAAGTGAAACTACTGCGTATGAAGGCACAAGCGGCAAATTGCTCAACAAAGTCAACACCAATTTTGTTTCGGATCTAGCAGTCACAGTTGAAGGAAAAGTAATTGCAGTTGATAGAGATTCGATTTTAATTTTTGACGAGAACCTCAAAAATCTTGCTACCTTCAAAGATATTGCCAAAACTGCCGGAGTTACAGGAAGTTTTCGTTGTTTGACAGTCAATGGTTTAGGAGAAATTTACGCAATTGCGGGAAGCAGCAAAGATGTCTGTAAATTTTCAGCGGACGGTAAATTTGTTGACCGTTTTAAGGTCAAATCAACTACACCGACCGATATTGCAGTTGATGCCAAAGGGCGCATTTTTATTAGCGAAGTAAGCAAAGTTTGGGTTTATCAGCCGGATGGGAATCTGCTTGATTCGTTTGATACAACTCAAACTTTTGCGATCACATTCAATGATCAAGGCGAACTTATTACGGCTTCGCGCCCGTTTGTGGTTAAATATGCGTTGAATCAGTGATTTTATGAAAATAATTTATTGCTCTGAGCCTTTTTATCCAAATCAGCCCGATTATGCTTATGAAAAGGAAGCAAAATCCGCCACAGAAAACGGTTTTGGATTTGAACTTTTCAGTTTTGAAGATTTGACCGAAAACAATATCTCTAATGCCTTCAAAAGAATAAAGCCCTACGATAATCCAGAAACGGCAATTTATCGCGGTTGGATGTTAAAACCGAAACAATATGAAATTCTTTATCGTGAACTAAAATCAAGGAATTTGTCTCTAATCAATTCGCCGGAAGAATATCGGTTTTGTCATTATTTTCCTGAATCTTACGAAGTTATCAAAAGCTACACGCCAAAATCGGTCTTCTTCCCTTACGATGAAAGTTTTACCTTTGAAAAAATGCACGAGAAGCTTTCGATTTTTGGCGATAAATCGTTGATTTTGAAAGACTATGTAAAATCTCGTAAGCACGAATGGAACGAAGCGTGTTTTATTGAATCGGCTGCCAATCGCCAAAAAGTTGAGCAAGTTGTAAATCGTTTTCTCGAACTGCAAGGCGAAGATTTGAACGAAGGTTTGGTTTTTCGTGAATTTATTGAGTTTCAACCGCTTACTAATCATTCAAAAAGCGGTATGCCTTTGACCAAAGAATTTCGCTTGTTTTTTCTCGAAGGTGAACTGATTTTTACTGCGGAATATTGGGAAGAAGGCGTTTATGAATCCAATGATTTGCCAAAAGAGTCTTTTACCGCAATTGCCAAAAATGTCAAAAGTAATTTTTTTACGATGGATATTGCCCAAAAAATTGATGGTAATTGGCTGATTATCGAACTTGGAGACGGACAAGTTGCAGGTTTACCCGAAAATGCAGATGAAATAAGTTTTTACCAATCATTTAAATTCCATCCGCACGAACTTTGGCGGCAAGACGATAACGGTCATAAATTTTTAATTGAAACATTTCCTTGCAAAGCTGATGCAGTCAGAGCGATGAAAGACTTTGAAGCCAAATTGCATAAACAAACTTATTGGGTAGAAAAGGCTTGACGTAGTAAAATAAAAAACATCATGAAAAATTTGATTTTATTTTTAGCTTTTATCTTAATTTCTACCGTTTCAATTTTGGGGCAAAACAAATGCCTGACTACCGCAGAAGCTAAAAAACTTATCGAATCGATCAACTCACCGACAGATTCCGCCGAGAAAAAAGAAATTCGTCAGGAGTTTCTTAAAATGGTTGCCGAGCGCGAAAAGATAAACGCCAAAATCTCGGCAAATTTTGAGCAAAGCCGGGATTTAATTATTGAGGCAAACCAAATGGGCGAAAGACATCTCGCGCGGGTTTGCGAAATTTTGAAAGAAACTGGTTGGCTTAGAATGAAGCAGATTCAGGAGGATGGTTTCAACGCTTTTACTTTTTTGATAATGAACAATAAGGCTTATCAATTACAGCGTGAATTGCTTCCTGTTTTGGTCGAAGCCGGAAAAAAAGGTTTTATCGGAAATCCTCTTTTAGCTAATTTGATTGATAATATTCGGATCGGTTCAAATCAACCGCAGATTTTTGGCACACAGGCGACGGTCAAAAACGATGTTATTTATCTCTATCCGTTGCTCAATGAAGAAAAAGTTGACGAATGGCGCGAAATTTATAATTTATCGCCGTTAGCTGCTCAAATCCGAAGTTATGAAAATCAATATGGAATGCCCTTGTTAAAGCTCAAAATTCCGCGTGCTGTCCAGAAATCAAACCAGAAAAAGGATGATAAAAACAGCGATACGGCTTTGTTGGGAATCAAAGATGAAGACAACGAGGTGGTTAGCGTCGAAACCAAATTGGTCAGTTTGAACATCCGGATTTTGACCCAAGACCCAAAGGTCGTGCCTAATTTAGATTTCACCAAAGATGATTTTACCATTTTAGAAGACGGAAAAGAGCAGGAAATTGCTTTTTTCTCCTCGGTTGATCAGCCTTTTGATTTGGTTTTAGTGCTTGATTTTTCGGGTTCAACGGTGGATAAACGGGATCTGATAAAAAAAGCGGCGCAAAGATTCATAGAATACGCCCGTCCCAACGATAGAATTGCTGTGGTTGCTTTTGCGACTCGGATTCAAATGGTTTCTGAACTGACCACAGATAAAAAAGCACTTATCAAAGGTATTAAAGATATTGAATTGAATGGCAGCTCACCGATTTGGGATTCCGTAAAATTTTCGTATGAAAATATTATCAATAAACAAAGCCAAGGAAGACGCAACGCCATTGTTTTAATGACTGATGGCGATGATAACTCGCCTAAAACCACTTTTGCTGATTTGTTTGAAATCATCCGTAATCGCGATACGACAATTTTTCCCGTTTATTTATTTCCTGATTATATAAATTCGGATTGGGCAAAAAAGGCAATGCACAGACATTTTCAATCAATGCAAATGTTAGCTGACGAAACCGGCGGGCAAATCTATCAAGCCAATAAAATCAAAGACTTAAACGGGATCTATGAGCAAATCATCAACGATCTGGGAAAGGTTTATAGTATCGGCTACGAGCCGCAAAACGAAGTTCGTGACGGTAGTTGGCGAAATTTGACGGTCAAAATAAAATCCCACCCTGAATTGACCGCCAAAACACGGCGCGGATATTACGCAAATTAAAACCCACAAGAAAGCACATAAAATTCCGTCTAAATAAAAGCAAAAGCAAGTTGTTTTCGCTACAAAAGAGAGTAATAATTAAAGCGAAAGGAGATGATTTTATGAGCGAAAAATTTAAAATATTAGTTGCTTATGATGGCTCAACCTATGCTGAAAAGGCTCTGGAAGATTTGCGCCGCGCCGGATTACCAAAAGAAAATGTCGAGCTTTTTTTGATGGAAGTTGCCGAAGTTTGGCTTCCGCCGGAAAATCTTCAGCCTGAAAATGAATCGGAAAATTTTATTACCGAAGCTGCTCACAAGAAATTGGAAAGAAATCAAAAAATTCTGGCTAAGGCTGCCGTTTCCGTTCAGGACGCAGGAAAAAAAATTGCACAAATGTTTCCAAATTGGACCATTAAAGCCAAAGCAACCTACGGTTCGCCTGCCTGGGAAATCCTGTTTCGGGCAGACGATTTTAAACCGGATTTGATTGTGGTTGGTTCGCATGGACGCTCAATGCTCGGAAGAATTTGGCTCGGGAGCGTTTCGCAAAAAATTGTTACCGAAGCAAATTGTTCCGTTCGCGTGACTCGCGGCGAAGTAAAACCTGATTATGCTCCTGCTAAATTGATTTTAGGTTATGACGGCACCAAAGGCGCAGATGAAGCCGTCAAAGTTGTGGCCAATCGGCATTGGACTGCGGGAAGCGAAGTTCGGGTAGTAATGGTTGCAGATTCGATTATTATTCAGGAAGCCTTTGAATTTGAACAGGATATTTTTGAATCTGCGGGAAAAACAGCGATAGAACAGCTTGAAAGAGCGGGACTCAAAACTGAACTTGTCATTTTATCAGGAAATCCGAAACACGAAATTGTTGATCAGGCAGAAAAATTTGAAGCCGATTGCATTTATGTCGGGGCAACCAAATTTGACAGTAAATTAGAAAGATTTTTGCTCGGCAGCGTTTCATCGGCAATTACGACACGCGCCCATTGTTCAGTTGAGGTGGTTCGTCCGAATTTTTATAGTCAGTAGAAACTTATTTTTACAAGAAGGCGGAAACACAAGCGTGAGCAAGTGTGATAAATCGTTATAATTTCTCAACTTGAACACCCTTACTCACATGCGGGTTTCTGCCTTTGATAGCTGTTTTTTATTTATATTTCAGTTCAATAGAGGATTAGCTAAATTCCATCAATCTTTTTTGCCAGCTCAAAATCTCGTGCTGTAATTCCGCCTGCGTCGTGCGTGGTGATGAAAATTTCGGCGTAACCCCAGCCGAAATTTATGTCAGGATGATGGTCTTGTTTTTCGGCAATTTCTCCGATTTTATTGACGAAAGCCAAAGATTCGGCAAAATTCGGAAAGGTAAATCTCTTTAATAATTTTCCGTCAACTACTTTCCAGTAATTTAATTCAGCCAGCTGCGACAGAATTTCTTCGGCATTAAGTTTGGTGCGCTCCATTCGTTTGCTCCTCAATTTTAGGTTATAATCTAAGTTTGAATTATTATAATGATTTTCAAAAGATTTATTCAAAATGATGAGACGTAAAATTATTTTATTTATATGCCTGGCTTTATTGATGATTTCCTGCCGTTCTGCCGATACTCCTCAAACGCCGCTGGATACGCTTAAAACATATTTGCAAGCCATTAAAAAGAAAGATGTTAGCAAAATGAAAGCCTTGTTGTCAGAAGGTTCGATCAAAATGGCAACGGAAGAAGCAAAGGCTCAAAATATAGCTGTTGACGAAGTGATTTTGCGTGAAACTCTTTTTACCGCAGACCAAAAAACGCTCAAATTCCGCAACGAAAAAATTGACGGCGATAATGCAACTATCGAAGTCGAAACCTCGCCGAATCTTTTTGACCGTGTTCCATTTGTCAAAGAAAATGGGATTTGGAAAATTGCCAAAGACAAATTTGCCGATGAAATTCAAAAACAATCCGACGAAGAAATGAAAAAACTTGATGACAAAATAAACGAAGGTCGGCAAGAAAATTAAAGTAAAAAGTAAAAAGTAAAAAGTAAAAAAGATGATGAATAAAGGCAGAAACACGCGCGTTAGCAAGTGTGTTAGCCGTTGCAATCTAAACCCTTGAATAATCTACAATTTTTCTGCAAGAACTCTCATAATCTCTCGTTCTGTTAATAACGACTTGATTCTACAAGATTTAGGAACCTAAAAATATGAAAAGAATTCTCCTTTTTTTCGTTACGATTTTATCCGCGAATTTTCATCTGTTGGCGCAAATGCCGAAATTTACCCCAGAAGTCAAACGCGCCGCAGTTTTCAAAAACGGATATGCTTTTACCTATCGCGAAGGCGAGTCAACTACCGGCAATGGTTGGGCTTACACAAACAGCATCCCTGCCGGAGTGTTGGGAACGGTGTGGGGATATTCGACCACGCCAAATGTGAAAATCAGTCAGCTAATCGCTTCCGAAGTGACAAATATCGAGTCAAATAACGTGCGAATGGCTAGTTTGCTGCAAATTTTAATAGCTAATGAGAATTCGCGGATTCGTTTTCAGACCAGTTTTTACGGCGAAAAAAAATCTTACGAAGGAAATTTCACGGTGATTGGAAATGATAGCCAAGCCTCAATTGCGCTCAAAACCGAAACCGGAACTCTTTTTGTGCCTTTTAGTTCAATTTATAATGTCGAGCTTTTGGACAAGATCGACATGCATAAAATCGAAAAATCCGTTGTTTCGGATACTCGTCTGAATTTGAAAGTTGACGGCACTGCAGATGGACAAAAAATCAATCTTGGAATAGCCGCCTTGGAGCGGGGAATTCGCTGGATTCCGGCGTATCGGGTTGAGGTCAAAGGCGAACCGATCAAAGAAGCCAAACTCGAGCTTGAAGCAATGCTCATCAACGATTTAACCGATTTGAAAAATACCGACGTTTATTTTGTGGTTGGTGTGCCGAGCTTTTTATTTCAGGATGAAGTTTCTCCGCTTTCGCTAAACACGGCATTTGCTAGTGTTAGCACAAGTTTTAGGCGTGATATGGGAAATATTGCATCAAATTCGATAATGACGCAGGTGGCGGGGCAGAGAATGGGAGGCGAGAAGGATATTTCGCCGACTTCGGGCGATGAAGAGCAAGGTGCGGGATTTTCTGCCGAACAACTTTATCTTTACCAAGCGAATCAAGTAAATCTCAAAAAAGGCGAGCGGATGAGCCAGCGTCTGTTTTCATTAACTGTTCCGTGTAGCGAAGTTTTTGAATGGACGATCAACGACTCAACCCAAACTGATGCTAGCTATGCGCGTTCTATGCCAATTACTCAGCCTTTGGTAAATCAGGTTTGGTATGGATTACGGCTCAAAAATACAACCGGAATGCCCTGGACAACTGCGCCGGCGATTGGTTTTCGGGATTGGAAACCGCTGGGACAAAATATGATGACTTTTACTCCGAACGGCGGCGAAAATATTCTAAGGATTGCGCCCGCTACCGAAATAATTGGAACGCATAACCTCGAAGAAAAATTGCGCGAACCCAAGCAAATTCGTTATAGCGGCAGCGTTTACGATTACGATCTGGTAACGGTCGAAGGCACTATCAAACTAAAAAATGTCAAAAAACAACCTGTCGAAATTGTTCTCACCCGCAATGTCACCGGCGATGTTCTTTCGGCAACCGAAAATGGCAAAATCAGCCGCGAAGGTTTTAATCTCCAAGCCGTTAATCCGAATTCAATTATCAAATGGAATTTGACTCTGCCAACGGGTGAAAAGGAGATTAAGTATTCGTATAAAGTTTTTGTCAGAAGATAAAGAGAAGTGGAAAGTTGAAAATGGAAAGTGGAAAATTAAGAGGGTTTAGTAGATTCTGCGGAGATGAATTCAACGGTTATTTCATAAACTTTACCTTTTTCAATTTTTACTTCAATTCCATCTAATGAAACTTTGCGGTTTTTTGCCATTTTTAATAGTTTCTTTTTCATCGCAACGGATTTTCTTTGCTCAGAAGGATTGGTGAATTTAAAAGCTACTACGCCTTTGCTTCCTTTTTCGTTTTGGACACCAATAGCTAAATTATGGATTCTCCAAAAATATTCTTGTGGAGAAGAATTGCCCCTGAAGGTGTTTTCTTGATCACCATCATAAATAATAATTTGTCGAGTTTCTACTTTGCTAGACTCAGAAAAACTACTTTTGCAGCCTTTGGGCAAACCCTTAATCTCAACAGTTGCGGTTATATTTTGTCCTGCCAAATTTTCATCTATCGGAATTGAAATTACTGAGGTGTTTTGACCGTTGAAATTTGCTCCATTTGAAACAGTCCATTTGAATTCAACATTTTTATTATCAAATTTTCCCATTAGCGAAACAGAAAAATCCATATTTCCGCCAATTGGCGTGACTTCGGATGGTGAATTTAATTTGACAGTCGGGCAATTTACAGTTTCTTGCCCAAACGATTGCAAACAAAAGGTTAAAAGTAAGACTGTGAGAAGCAAAAGCTGTTTCATAAAAGTAAACCTTTCAATTAGAAGTCGTTATTCCGGCAGGAAGGAACTCAAAAGTAATTTCATAGATAAAGTCTTTCTTAATTTTCATCAAAATTCTATCGAAAGGAATTTGGTATTTTTTCGAGATCTTTAATAATTTCTTTTGCAGGTCCATAACTTTATATAATTCAGAACTATTAGTTACAGAGAAGGTTACGGTTGCCTTACTTCCCAATTCATTTCTAAGCACAGTAGATAGATTTTGTAGCCTAATCGTTATTTCTTCCCAAGAACTATTGCCATTGATAGTGTCTTTATTGACTCCAGGGCAATACGGTGGAGGTGAAGCAACATCACCGGAAGCAGAATAACTATTTTTACATTCAGTAGGAAGACCTTTAATTTCAACGGTAGCTGTTATGATCTGTCCTTGCAGAGTTTCGTTAGTCGGAATCGAAATTGCAGATGTTCCTTGACCATTAAAAGCTACTCCATTTGAAACTGTCCACCTATATTCAAATTTAGAATTATCAAACTTGCTGACCAATAAAACAGAAAAATCCATGTTTCCGCCGATTGGTGTTTGTCCGGCAGGTCCCTGGATATTCATTATTGGACATTCAGGTTTATCTTGCCCAAACGATTGCAAACAAAAGATTAAAACTAAAATTGTGAGTAGTAAGATTTGTTTCATCCTCATAAATTTACAACAAAATTCGTGAAATTTGAAAATTTTTTGCAAAAAAGGTTGTTTCATACTTGAAACGTGAAACAGTTTATGTTAGTCTTGTTGCATCTTTGAAACAGAATGTCTTTAACGGCATTCATTTAGCGGACAAAACTTAAAGAAGAAAATTAGCTGGAAAAAGGAGATAAAGTTATGAAACCAAAGATAAATCCATTAAGCAGAGTGCCACGTCAACAACGTTTGGTGATGGCGATTCGCGGCGGCGCAGGAGTTGGCAAAAGTCATTTTATTCGTTCAATGAGTGAAGCAGGGCTGGGGAAACTCTGCATTTTCGACACTGAACGCAAGGCTCGTCTGTTGCGCGGAGTTGGCGTTTCGTTTGACGCTTTGGAAATCGAACAGACAGATGAACTACCCGATTTTATTGATTGGGCAATCAATGGCGAAGGAGTTGAACAAAATTATGGTTGTTACGCGCTTGATTCGTGGGCGGCATATTTTGGCGCAAAACACTCGGAAATGTTAGAAGCGGTTCGTGAACGGACGAATGATCCGCTGGCACAACCAAGTGCCGAAGAATTAGCCGCCGACCAAATGGTTTTGCAAGGCGTTTTACGCAAACTCTGTATCGAAAGCGGAAAATCAATCGTGATTGCCGACCAAATCGCTGCCAAAGGCAAAGAATCCAAAGAAGATAACGAAATCGGACGAGTTCTGCCGATGACAGCTTCGGGATTGGAATATTTTGTCGATGTGATGGTCGAAGTTTCTTTGCAGGAACGCGACGGGGAAATTTTGCGAGTTTTCCAAGTCGTAAAATCAAATTCGCCTGTCTTTGAAGTCGGGTTTGAAATGACCGGAAACATTACTTTCAAAGACTTTTTGGACAAAATGCGCGGTGAAAATCCAACTGATATGTCGTTTGAAACTCCGAAACCTAATGCCGTTCCTGAGTTTATCGAACCGAGCAATGTGATTGAAATGAAACCGAAAACCATCACGATTGACGAACTGATAGCCAAAGCCGAAGCCAATGGTTTCAAGCGGGCAGACATCGTGACCGGCGCCAGAATTTATCACAATCAACCGAATCTGTATCATTTGACGACTGAACAAGTTGTCGATCTGGACAAACGAATGACGGCTCGCATCGAAAAAATGCAAGGCGAATCGGTCGAAGAAAAAAACGTAGCGAAAAAAAAAGTAGCGTAGGAGAATAATGGTTAATTGTTAATTATAAATGGTTAACAGATTTATTTATGTCTTCAATTTATCGTTAACCATTAACAATTAACCACTATAAAAATTTATGACCAAAGAACTTTGGCTTAATCTGCCGGTAAAAAATGTGAAAAGATCAAAAGAATTTTTCACTAAACTCGGTTTTACTTTTAACACAACCCACGGCGACAGCGATGAATCGGCTTGCCTTTTGGTCGGAACCAAAAATGTGGTCGTGATGCTTTTTGCCGAACCGACTTTTAAAGGTTTTGTGCAAAACGAGATTACCGACACCAGTAAATCTTCGGAAATTTTGCTTTCATTTGATACCGAAAGTGTAGCGGAAGTGGATGAAATGGCAGAAAAAGTCAGAGAAGCAGGCGGCACAATTTACGCTGCACCCGCAGAAATTCAAGGTTTTATGTATGGATTCTGTTTCATTGATCTGGATGGACATCGCTGGAATGCTTTGTATATGGATATGAGCAAACTGCCGCAGGCTTAAGGTCTAGTGTCCAAAGTCAGTTTCTATTATTTTCATTAAAATTAATTCAAAAGGAGAAATAATCAATGCAAAAATTAAATTTTACGATCAACATTGAAGCCAACAAAGAAAAGGTTTGGGAAACACTTTGGAATGATGAGACCTATCCACAATGGACGAACGCTTTTTGTGCAGGTTCATACACCGTTTCCGACTGGAAAGAGGGAAGTCGAGTTCATTTTCTTTCGCCGGATGGTCAAGGAATGTATAGCGATATTGCCAAGCTGATTGAAAATGAATTTATCTCATTTAAACATATTGGCATCTTGAAAGATAAAGTCGAGCAACCGCTTGATGATGAAACCAAGAAGTGGTCGGATTGTTACGAAAATTACACCTTAACCGAAGCTGATGGCAAAACAACTTTATCGGTTGACGTTGATGCTTTGGAACAATATCTAGATTTTTTCAACGAAAAATTTCCGCTGGCACTTCAAAATGTCAAGAACTTATCAGAAACAAAAGCTAATGCAGCAGGATAAAAGTTAAAAAGTTTAAAGGTGAAAGAGTGGAAAAGCCTAGGTTTATTTTATTTCGATGTTTTCATTTTCAAAATCAAGCAATTAGATACGAATAAAATAAATTCATGAGTAACTTTTTCACCTTTAAACTTTTTCATATTTTCACTTTATAAATTTTCGCAATGGCAAAAGGCGAAACACAAGACAAGGGGGAAAGTTTATAGCAAACTTCTTTCCTCCTTGTCTTTTTTTAGGCAAAATTATGAAAATAAAACATTTAACTCCAATGTTAAGAACGCTTAATCTTCGTCGAACCATCAAATTTTATCAGGAAAATTTAGGTTTTGAATGTCTGGGAATGTATCCTGACAAGGAAAATCCGTGTTGGGCAAGTCTCTGGAACGGCGAGGTCGAAATTGCATTTAGTTCGCACGATAAAAAACTTTCGATGACTGGGACGATTTATTTTTATGTCGAAAATGTTGAGGAAATCTGGAGCCATTTGAAAGACAAAGTCGAAATCGTTTACCCTCTCAACAATTTTGATTACGGAATGCGCGAATTCGGGATAAAAGATTGTAACGGCTACATTTTAAATATTGGACAAAATATCGAATAGGAGAAAAATTTATGTTGAAAATGATTCTGGGAATTATTGTCGGCTTTGTAGTTTGGAGCATTTTGTGGGTTGGAAGTCACGCTTTGTTTGGGGTTATTTCGCCAAATTGGTATGGCAAAATTGATGCAGAATTTATGGATGCAGTCACAAAAGGAACGGGTTACACAGTTGATTCATTCGTTCTGGTCATAAGTTTAATTAGAAGTATAGTCTTTTCAATAATTGCGGGATACCTTACTGTTTTAATTGCTAAAGAAAACAAACTTTCAACAATTATCCTTGGAATTTTGTTGTTGTGGGTTGGACTGATGGTGCAAATTGGAATTTGGCATTATGAACCGATTTGGTATCACTTTTTATTTTTATTTTTATTGATTCCAATGACGATTTTTGGCGGAAAACTGAAAAAAGTTTAGGAGAAAATCAATGATAAGAATAATTTTAGGTGCGATTACGGGATTTATATTTTGGCTCGTTCTTTTGAAATTAACCGATTCGATCGGAGCTGCCATTTCGCCGGATTGGTTCGGCAAATATTTAACTGATCTCTCAACATCAATCAATAACAAAACGCCTTTTACTCCAGACTCGATTTTATTAATGTTTTTTGTTGTCCGAAGCGCAATCCTTTCCGTAGTTTCGGGATTTGTTACAGCCATCGTGGCTAAAGAAAACCTCAAATCAACTTTGCTTTTAGGAATTTTATTATTTGTTTTAGGTGCATTTGTCAGTTCAATAATAGGAAACTATGTGCCGCTTTGGTATCACCTTTTGATTCTGCTGCCATTGATTCCGTTGACTATTTTAGGGGGAAAGTTAAGGAAAGTTGGGGAAATTTAGGAAGAAAACAAATACTTTTGCAACTTTCTAAACTTCCTAGACTTTCTGAACTAAATAAATCGGGAGCGGAAGCCAATTGGAATCACCATAGGTTTGCTGATTTAATCGTTCAATTTTTCGTTCTGTTTCTTCCTGCAGATCATCGGGCGGCAGATCTTCTCGGCGTTCGTAACAGGCGTGCTGAATACAGGGAACAGGTTTAACTGAGTGAACTAAACAGCCGGTTCCTTTTTCAAATAATGGACAGGCAAAAGTTTGGGCAAAAGTATCGCCGGAATCTTTCAACTTATATTTTTCGATTGTTGCAGAGATTCTTTGATTGATTTCTGTGCGTTTTATTTCGTCAAACTCATTCAAAACTTTTCGCATTGCCTCCGCCTCAAGCCGTGTAATATGAATATTTACAAAATGTGCATCGAGACAACACGCTCCTTTTGTCTCACAGGTCAGACAATCTTTGGCATTGTGTTCGTAATTTTCGGCAATATTTTGGCGATACTTGGTTTTGAGTTTATCTAAACGCTGTATCGCCTCTTTTTGACTTAAAAGTTTCACTTTCGCACCACGAAATCTGTTACATATTGACGGAGTTTATCCCGATTTGCCTTGAGATATTTAAAGTGATCCTGCGCGATCCCTTCATCTGCAAGTGCAATCAAAATAAAGGCTTCGAGACATCCAGCCGCATCCAATTTGCTGAGAGTTTCAAATTGCGGATTTGGAGTTTTTGCTTTGAGGTCTTTTGCCATTTTAATCACGCTCCGAAGTGCATCGGCTTCCTCCTGAAGCGAATGGCGATAACCTCTTTCGTTTGGAAAAGTTTGGGCAAATTTCTCTTTTCGCCAAAATTCGCGCGTGGTTACATAACTCATCC
>DAORIL010000103.1:0-13857 GCA_035438525.1 Pyrinomonadaceae bacterium | reverse complement strand
ATCTCAAACGATACGTCTTTTAATGCCCAAAATTCTCGATAATATTGCTTTCGCCCACGAGTCAGCATTTGCATCAAACGATCACGCGGTTGGTCGTAAATGTGATAGCATTTGCTCAAATTTTCGACTTTAATAGCAAAATCAGATAACATCAGCAAACCCCTTTCTTGTTTTTTGAAACCAGACAAAACCCAGCCAGGCAGTGATAATTCCGGTTAAAAAACTGATTGATATTTTTGTCAAATCGGGTAAATTCCCCCAAAATAAAACTTCTCTAAACTCATCAATAATTGCGGTTAACGGATTTATTGCCAATAAATTTCGAAAAACTCCCTCAGGGAGATTAGTGGTTGGATAAAAAACCGGGGACAGAAACATCAGCATCGTGACCAAAATTCCGACAAACTGAGAAACGTCCCGTAAATAAACTCCTAAAGAAGCCAAAAACAAAGTTATTCCAATGATGAAAAGTGATAAAGGAAGCATTACTAACGGAAAAAACAAAACTGTCAAGTGGGGAATTCCAAACAAAATTAAATAGGCGATTAACCAAACCACTAAGCTAATCAGTGCGTGAAAAGTCCCCGAACCGAGTGCTACCCACGGCAAAATCTCTAAAGGAAAAACTACTTTTTTAACGTAGTTGACATTTGACAATATTAAACTGGGAGATCTGTTTACACATTCGGCAAAAAGATTAAAAATTATAAGTCCGGCAAACAAAATCAGTGCAAATTCAGTTTGTGAAGTATCGTTAGAACGCCAGCGGGATTTAAAAATCACGCCAAAAACGAAGGTGTAAATTGAAAGCATTAGCAATGGGTTAAAAAATGACCACAGAATACCCAGCAATGAACCGCGATATCTGCCGATTATCTCTCTTTTGATCAGAGTCCTGATTAAACTTTTGTTTTTCCAAAAACTGTTGACCATTTCATTTGGCGAAATTGAAAAATTTTGCATTATAAAACCGCCCTTGCTTTGATTTCTCGTAATTCAGCCATTGAAAAATCTTCTTTTTCTAAAGTTAAATTCGGGTTGTAATAAGGGTCAGATTTCAAAATATCCCCCCATTTTTCCAGCATATATTTGATTTCCTTTTGAAATCGTTGTGAGTTTTCTTTAGTTTGGTCTGAACCCCGGCTGGCAGATTCATAATGATAGAGTTCTGAATAAGGGGTATAAACAATCAGGAGATTTTGCTGTTTAATTCGTAAACAAAGGTCAATATCATTAAATGCTACGGGCAAATCTTCCTGATTAAATCCACCTATTGATTTAAAAAGCTCGTTTTTCATCATCAAACAGGCTCCGGTAACCGCCGAAACATTTTGGATTGCTTTGGCGCGGCTAAAATAACCCGCGTGATTTCTGGAATAATATTTGTGAGAATGCCCGGCAATTTTGCTGATTCCGGTAATTATTCCGGCGTGTTGAATTGTTTCATTAAAATAAAGAAGTCTTGCACCTACTGCTCCGACTTCAGGTCGAATGGCGTGTTCGACCATTGATTCTAACCAATCCTTTGAAATAACTTCGGTATCGTTATTCAAAAACAACAATAGTTCGCCACTAGCATGATTAGCGGCAAAATTGTTTATTGCTGAGAAATTGAAAGGTTTTTGATATTTAATTATCTTGATATTGTTTCTGTTGGAAATTTGTTCAAAATATTCCAGAGTTTCATTCAATGAACTGTTATTATCTACCACAATTATCTCGTAATTTCGGTAGGTTGAGTGTTTTTGAATACTATTGATGCAATTCTCAAGAAAATCCACTTTGTCAGAGGTAGGAATAATAATACTTATTTTAGGCTCATAGTTAATTTTTCTTTTTATCCGAAAAAGGTTCTCGGTTAAACCAAAATTGACTTCTGCCTCAATATTTATTCGTTTAAAATGTTCAGAAAGTGCTTTTATTGCATACTCGTGATTTTTCGACTTAATTTCATTATTTCCTTGGTGATAAAGAACTTTTGGGATATGAAAAATATGCGTAGTTTTTTCAATTAATCGAAGAACTAAATCGCAAACTTGTTCGGTTTCAAATTCCGGACGAAAGCCTCCAACTTTATTCATCAAACTTCGTCGATAAATGCAAAAATTATTGGTATACATTGATGAATAAAAGAAATCTGGTGACCAGTCTGGCTTAAAATGCGGGTTCGAACGAATTCCTTCTAAATTAATAGTATCTTCATCACTGTAAATCATTTCCGCCTGAGGGTGTTGTTTGAGTAATAAAACGTTTTCAAACAAAGCGTTTGGTGCAAGTTCGTCGTGATTGTGAAGAATGCCGACAAACTCTCCTTGTGCTAATTTGAGACCTTCATTTAAATGTTTGGAAATTTCAAAATTATTATCAAGAGTTAAAAGTTTGATTTTGGGATTTTGCCTTAAATATCTATTTAGAAAGCGTTTAATTTCGGAACTTAATGTGCTGTTGCAAATTAAGTAAAGCTCCCAATTTTCATAACTTTGGTTAATTACAGATTTTATTGTTGAATCAATTAAGGAGGTGTCCGATTGATAAATTGGGCTAATTAAACTGATTAAAGGAGTGTCGTTCCATTTGGCAGACTCCTTGCGTTGTTTGTCTAATTCGGCAGGAGAAGGCTCAATTTTTGAAATTTGGTTTAAATAATCGTTTTCTCGGGATTTAAATGATAATTCGCCGGATGACTGTGGATTAATTTCCTTTGAAAATCTTTTTATTAAAGATAATTCATTGTTTTTTCCAATAATTATTAACCTGGAAAAATCTTTTTGTTGACCAAGGCTGTTGGTTACTTTGATTTTAATTGTATTTAATCCGATTTCGAATAAATCGGGATTAAAATTTAAAGTTGCGGCAAAATTATCAGATTTATCTTTTCTATTTTGGGATTTTTCTCCAAGAATTACTCCATATAGATGTTCACCGATTTTATGATCTTCAATAAAAGCTTCTATTTTTGATAATTTGCCTTTTTTGGTAACTGCAACTCCCGAAATTACCAATTTCCCAAGTGAAACTTCGCCAATTTTGGGACTGTAAATTTCTCCTTCAATAACTGAAGATAACTGTGATTTCACAAATTTTTTCAAAAGTCTGATTGGAGAAAATTGCAACGATTCAGCTTTTCGATAAATTGAGATCTTCTGAAATGATTTATTAAGCCTTGTAAATAGTTGATTTAACCAGGAAAAAAATGATTCGGAGGTGGTAGTTTCTAAACTTATTTTTGTTGAAATTGGAAAATATTTTTGAACTAAAGTAGATGAATTGAAACCTTTTGAATTTTTTTTGACGATCGTAGTTGAAACAGAAGTTAATTCTAAATTCGGTGCGATAACAGGCTGAATAAAACCAAATTCCTCCATTTCATTTTTTTTATCAGAAACGATTTGTTCTGCCAATATTAGTTTTATTGGAGGAGCAAATTGAGAATTTTCAGTTTGGGAATTATCGGAAAAATACTTTTCTGACAATTCCAAATTCGGATTAAAAGAATTTACAACAGAGTTATTCATTACTACTGAGATTTCTTTCTAAAAGTAAGTAAATTTTGGAAAAAACGGTTTGTTTAAGGACAGATTTACATTTCCGAACGCCCTAAGCCAAAAGGACTTTTAGTTCCTGAATTTCTTAAATTTAGACACTCCTATCGTGAAATTTATGGTGAAATAAATAAATAGAGATTCCAAAACCATTTGGGGGGGTAGAAATCGAAAATGGGGGGGGTGAAATCAAAACTACCTTTGGGGGGGTTGGATTCAAGACAACATGGGGGGTAGGAATTCCATAGAAGTTCGAGATGTCCAATCGTTTTATTTCAAGGATGATTTATACTACAAAAAAAAATAGAAGACAAGAGTAATTTGTCGGATTTCAAAAATAAATCAATTTTAATTGATGGGAATAATGAGGTTAGATTTGAAAAATATTCAGATAGCATAAGCAAAACTTCGAGGAAATCTTTATTATTTCAGAAATAAAAAGACTGTGGACTTTAACTTTTGATTCAGAGAATTTTTCCTTAGCCTAAAAAAGAACTCTTACCGTTTTTGCCGATTCGCATATCAATCAGCCAATTCAGCCAACGGCGATTTAATTTAGATGGTGCAAGATATTCAGAAATTCCGATCGTTTTCCGCGGTTTTCCATCACGTAAAGTCAACGTCATTTCACTTAAAAAACGAAGATGGTAAAAGCTTGAATCAATTACTTTTAATTGTTTGACGCGCAAACGCATATTATCCTCGGAAACAAATCTGATTCGGTTTGGAAATTTTAGTCCAAAAATATCTCTGGAAAAGCCTTGTGCCTCATAATTAGCATCCCGTTGGCGTAATTCTCCGTTGCGAATAACATAAAATTTGGTAGCGGGTTCCGGTTCGCCAACTTCCTGATAACGATTAAAAATTGCAGTGGAATCTCCAAAATGGGCACGCCCCCACTGCCAATCCAATACGGTTTCGCACAATCGGCGCGAATCAAATTGATGATCGTGATAACCGGTTCCGCGAAAGTGAATTAAATCTATCAGTTTATTAGACTTACTGGTAATTCTGATATGCCCGGTCACATCAGCACGCGGGGCAACCAGATTCCAGTAACGCGTATTTTCGAGCGGTTCAGCTGGATTCGATTCAAAATCACTTTCGATAAAAAGCCATTCGAGTTTTGCTTCGATTTTTTTATTTTGGTGAAAAGTAGTATTGATTTCTAACAAAAAACCTTTGCCGTAGGAGGCAGAGTCAAATTTGAAAGAATTATTGTCCAATCGGCAAATTTTCTCCTTTTCTGAACACGAAAATTCGGATTCGGGAAATTCATTGATGGCGCGATAAAGAGGTTTTCCATCCCGATAATAACAAAACATTAATGCCGGAATTTTGTTTTCTAAATGATTGGAGTTATAGCGAGGTGAAAAGATAAAATTGTCGAAAAATGTAATGACCAAGGCTTCGCGTCCATTATCGCTGAGGGCATCAAAATAAAACCATTCATAAGACTTTGGACTTGGTTTCGGATGCCAAACATCGTCCTCAATATTTGAAGTAAAATAAAACTTTTCAGCTAAAACCTGTTTAGTTGCAGTCATTTAAGTTTACGAAAATTGATTTGAACAACAAAAGCCTAAGAGTAAAATTAACTTCTCTTAGGCTTAAAGTCAAAAAATATTGAAAATATTAGAAAGTCATTGGGTCAGCCAATGGTTTTGTATTAACCAATGTGATGTATTCATTCAGTCCGGCATCCGTTTTTTTGCGGAATTTATAAACCTCGGTTAATCGTTTTTTCCACTCATCTTTTTGTGGATTATTTTCTGCTTCGCCAAATTTTATTGCTCTAGCATACGCATCCATCATTTGATCCATTACCTTATTCACTTTTTCTAATTCGGTAGTGCGTTGAGCTTCGGTCATCGTTTTATTTTTGGAGTTGTATTCGTTCGCTATTTTTTCGTAAACATCTTCAAAATAAACGGCAATTGCAAAGTATGGCATGGATGTGCTTTTGATTTTTCCTTCAAATTGAGTTGATTTGTAAAAATTGGCAACCGATTCTTTGTAATTTGTATCTTTGGTAAAATTGCCAATAATATAATACATCCAAGAAATTGCATCATCCTTGCTACTGGCAGGAGAAAAGCTGGAAGGAGTTGTTCCTTTTTCTAACAATGAGATAGTTTGTTTAGCATAATTAATGGATTGATCAGTGAAAGATTTATCGTTTTTTGTAGCAAGGGCATTATAACCGCCAAAAGCCAAATTCATACTTACAAAGACATTTTCGGGGTTTTCATCGAGTATTTCCTTTCCTTCGCTAAAAGCCTCTGAGAATTTTTGCTGTTCCAAATAAATAAAGAATTGATTTTCGCGGTTTTTCTTGACGAAATCTTTAACTTTATTGGTGTTTTCGTCTTTTTCATTACCAAATTTTACCAAATATTCCTTTCCTAAAAAATATGCCTTTTCCAAATCTTCAGGCTTTTTGGTTTTAAAAAGTGCTGAAATCTCTTTTAAATAATCGTCTTTAGACTTTTGTTTCTGCGCTATTGCCGAAGGAACAAAAGAAACCAGTAAAAATGCCAGAATGGCAATTCGAAAAAATTTACTCATTGAATTTTGAAAATCTCCTAAAAAGTGTGTATTTTGCGAATATATCAGAGCAGACAAATTTTGCCCAATCCGAAAATCATAATTTTGAAAAAAGAAGCCAACTTTAAGAAGCAAAAACGAATCTTTAAGTTGTAATTTTTTGCTGTTCCTATAAAAATTTACCAGAGAAAAAAAAATGAAAACAAAAACAATCTTAATAACGTTAGTTTTAGCACTTTCAATTTTGGCAACAGGTTGTCCGGATCGTGTAAATATTGGAAAAGTTTTGGCAAATCCGTCAAAATACAGTCAAAAAGAAGTCGTCATCGCCGGAAGGGTGACCAATAGTTTTGGCATTGCAATGCTTGGCGGAATTTATCAATTAGATGATGGAACCGGCTCAATTTGGGTTTTAACCAATAAAGGTGTGCCTTCTAAAGGAGCAGAAGTTGGCTTGAAAGGTCGTGTTCAGGAAGGATTAAACTTTAGTGGAAAGAATTATGGTCTTGGCGTAATCGAAAATGAACGAAAGGTCAGGTAAAGGTAAAAAGTAAAAAAGGTAAATGGGCAACGGGCTTTATTGTCAGTTGCTCATTTTTATTTGCGGATGAAAACTTTTAGTAACTGGTAATCTTGACCAAACCCCAACTTTGCAATACCTTAGAAAAGCAAACAAATTTCAAAATAAACAATTTTTTTAATGTCAAACCGTATTCACCGCGAAATCATCGGCGGACATCTGCTCATCATCGGAGGAGCAGAAGATAAATATAATGAACGCCGTATTTTACGGAAATTTCTTTCATTAGCCGGAGACGAAAACGCAAATATTTTATTAATTCCGGTAGCTTCGGATTATCCTGAATTTGCCTCGGATGTTTATGTTCAAGCTTTTCGCAAACTTGGGGTGGCAAATCCGAGAGTTTTGCGGGCGACTTCGCGTCAGGAAGTAGTTGATGCCGATGCGGAAGCTTTGCTTGAAAACATTACGGGAATTTTTATTTCCGGCGGTGATCAAATGCGTTTAGCTTCTATTTTGGGCGGAACAAAAATCGCCTTAATGATAGATAAATTAGTGCGGGAAGGAAATATTGTTCTAGCCGGAACAAGCGCAGGGGCAGCCGGAATGTCAGCTTCGATGATCGTTCGCGGAGAATCTACTTCGCACCCGCAACGAAATGCGGTTACACTGTCGCCCGGACTTGGTTTTCTTAAAAACGTCATTATTGACCAACATTTTTCGGAAAGGGGACGCTTAAGCCGACTTATCACTGCTGTCTCGTATAATCCGCAAAATTTAGGGATTGGAATTGACGAAAATACTGCTATTATTTTGGATAAAGAAGGGCATTTAGAAGTTTTCGGTGCTGGCACTGTGACTATTGTTGACGGCTCAAATATTACTTATAACGAAATTGCCGAGGTAGGTGAACACGAACCATTTGCTGTTTGCGGTGTGCAGATTCACATTTTAAAAGACGGGTTAAGCTACGACTTTTTTGCCCGCAAGCCTTTGCCTCCACCGGATGAATTTTTATTGCCCGATATTGAATAAAGTTTGCAGAAAGTTGCAGAAAGTTGCAGAAAGTTTCCGTGTTTTTAACTAACTGCAACTACCTGTAACTTTCTGTTACTCTGTAAACTAAAAATTATGGAAATTCTAGAAATCAGAACTTTGCGCGGACCAAATTATTGGAGTGGTTATTGGAAAAAGTTGATTATAATGCGGCTTGATATTGAAGATTATGAAGAAAAGCCATCTGATAAAATTAAAGGTTTTTATAAACGAATCAATGAGGTTATGCCCTCTCTTTATTCGCATGGTTGCAGTTATGGAGAAGAAGGCGGATTTCTGAAACGGGTTAAAGAAGGAACCTGGGCAGGGCATATCATTGAACATCTGGCTCTGGAATTACAAACTCTGGCAGGAATGGATGTTGGGTATGGCCGCACCCGCGAAACGAGTGAAAGGGGAATTTATAATGTCGTTTTTGCTTATCACGAAGAGGAAGTAGGGCGTTTTGCCGCTCGGGCTTCGGTTCGTCTTTTTCTTGATTTAGCAGAGGGTAAAAAAGTAGAGGAAATTAAAGCCGAACTGGAAAAAGAAATTCAGGAAATGCGCGAAATTCGGGAAGATGTCCGCTTTGGACCTTCGACGGGTTCGATTGTTGAGGAAGCCGAATCCCGCGATATTCCGTTTATTCGACTTAATGATCAATCGCTCGTTCAACTCGGTTACGGCGTTCATCAAAAACGAATTCAAGCCACAACTACCTCAAAAACTAATATGATTTCGGTGGACATTGCCGGAGATAAAGCAGCCACCAAAAAACTTTTAGGCGATATGGGCGTTCCGGTTCCGAAAGGTTATGAAATTCGGGATGAGGAAGATTTGGAAAGAACGGTGGAAAGAGTCGGTTTTCCAGTCGTTATTAAACCGCTTGACGGTAATCACGGAAAAGGCGCAACTGTGGGGATCAATTCGCTGGACGACGCCAAAACGGCGTTTGCCAAAGCCAAAGAATATTCCCGCTGGGTAATTGTCGAAAAACAACTCATCGGCAACGATTTTCGTGCACTTGTGGTCAATAATCAGTTGATTGCAGTAGCTGAAAGAGTCCCGGCAAATGTTGTCGGAGATGGAAAATCAACGATTCAGCAATTAATTGATAAAACCAATAAAGACCCCAGACGCGGTTATGGACATGAAAATGTGCTGACCCAAATTACAATTGACCAACAAACTGAACGTCTAATTAAAGCGAAAAACTACACGCTTGAAACGGTTTTGCCAAAAGACGAAATACTTTATTTAAAGACTACGGCAAACATCTCAACAGGTGGAACTGCAATTGACAGAACAGATGAGGTCCATCCTGAAAATGTATTTTTATTTGAACGCATTGCCCGAATCATTGGTTTAGATGTAGCGGGAATTGATGTTATTGCAACTAATGTGGCGGAACCTTTGCACGAAATCGGCGGTGGAATTATTGAGGTAAATGCTGCCCCGGGATTCAGAATGCATCTTGCACCAAGCGAAGGAATCGGACGAAATGTTGCGGAACACGTCGTTGATATGCTTTTTCCGGCAGGAACTCCGTCCAGGATTCCGATTTTTGCCATTACCGGAACAAACGGCAAAACCACGACTACCCGTTTGATCGCCCATATTTTGCGGAATAGTGGAAAAACAGTTGGTTTTACCACCACTGACGGAACTTACATCGGAAATAACCAAATTGTTACCGGCGATAATACGGGACCGGTTTCTGCACAACTTGTTTTGCGCGATCCGACGGTTGAAGTTGCAGTTCTGGAAACGGCGCGAGGCGGAATTATTCGTGCGGGATTAGGTTTTGACCATTGTGATGTGGCAGTTGTAACTAATGTTGCCGCGGATCATTTAGGATTAAAAGACGTAAATACTTTGGAAGATTTAGCGCGTGTTAAATCAGTTGTTCCGCGTTCGGTCAATAAAAAAGGTTACGCGGTTTTAAACGCCGAAGATGAAAATGTTTATGCGATGAAAGAGTTGGTTGACGGACATTTGGTTTATTTTGCAATGGATGAAAATCATAAAAAAATCAAACGTCAATCTGATCGTGGTCGAGTTTCGTGTGTCTTTGAAAACGGTTATGTCACAATTCTTAAAGGCAAATGGAAAGTTCGTATCGAAAAAGCGGTAAATATCCCTTTGACCTATGGCGGAAAAGCAGAATTTATGATTCAAAATGTTCTTGCTGCAACGCTTGCCTGCTTTGTTCATGGAGTTTCTTTAGAAGACATTCGGGTTGGATTGACAACCTTTAATCCCTCGGTTGCCCAAACACCCGGAAGACTCAATTTTATTGAAATCAAAGACTTTACGGTGATGTTAGACTTTGCTCATAATCCAGCCGGATTTTCCGGATTGCAGCAGTTTATCAATAAACTCAACCATAAATTTAAGACGGGAATTCTTAGCGGAGTTGGCGATAGACGCGACGAAGATATACAGGAAATGGGTAAACTCGCGGGCGAAACTTTCGACAAAATTATCATTCGACGCGGCGATTATTTACGCGGACGCACCGAAGAAGAAGTTCTCGATTTACTACAAAAGGGAATTAAATCAAGCGGCAAAAATCCTGTAGTCGAAATAATAATTGAATCAAAAGAAGCGATTTATCACGCGTTCAAAAAAGCCAAAAAAGGCGAACTTGTCGCAATTTTAGCCGATTCTGTAGATAAAGATATTGCAATTGTTAAGCAATATCGGGATGAGATCGGGTAAAAATTAGGAAATTTTAAAAGTGAAAAAGTCTTCTTAGCATTTGAAGACTTTTTCCTTGTAATAGAGCCCTATTCGGCGACAATAAGTTAAATGTTCAAATAAATAAGTAGATTAACGTCAGTTCGGGATAAGGAACCTCATTTTTAGTTGGTGAAACCAACGACATATTTGTAACCCTTATCATCAGATTTGGGACAATCAAAGAAATAAGTAGAGTTCAAAAAGAGAAGGACATAAATTTTGCTGCCATTTTCAATGGCTTACCCCGAACTGCCATGCTTAACCACTTAAAGTCTTGAAAACCGTTTTAGGGATTAAAACCGCCAGTTTCCATTGAAGGTTGTAAAATTATAACTGCCCGCTCTATTTTTTCCGGCTTACCAAATAGAATTAATATGTCATTTTCTTGCAGCTTATAATTTGCTCCCGGTCCGATTTTAGTATCATCACCACGAACAACAGCAATCAGGGTCGCACCAGTCGCTTGACGCAAATCCAGTTCGCCGAGATTTTTTCCGATAGCGGGAGAATTTTCGTTTAATTTGATGGTTTCTGTCGTTGCCGCTTGAAGAGCCGCATTCAAATTTGACATTTCAACTCGTTGGATCGAGGGCGAACGAAGCATCTCATATCCTTGTCGACGCACTCTTTCAATCTGGGTTTCGATAGTATGTCGGTCAACCCCATAACGCAGTAAAACCCGGGAAAATATTTCAATGCTGGTTTCAAACTCTTCCGGAATAACTTCATCTGCACCGGATTGAAACAATTCGGTGATTTCCGAAATATAGCGGGTGCGGACAACAATATAAATTTTTTTGTTTAGTTCACGGGCAACTTTGACCGTGCGTCGTGCTGCTTGAGGATCGGAAATGGCGAGAACCAGAGCATTGGCGTTTTCAATTGCAGCATGTTGCAAAACCTCCCGGCGGGTTGAATCGCCAAAGTTAATTTTTTCACCCTTTGCCTTTGCTTCGCGAACCGTTTCGGCATTGAGGTCGAGAATGGTATAAGAAACGGTCACCGCCCGCAAAACTCTCGCGAGATTGTGCCCATTAAGTCCATAACCCACAATAATAACGTGATTATTTAAGCCGCCTGTTGATGTGATATGCAGTTCACTTTCTGATTCATTTGCAATTTCCTCAGTCGTTTTTTTATCCGGGAAAATTGATTGTATAAAATAGCCAAATCTTGGTGCAACGGCAATCATAAACGGTGTAATTATCATTGAGATAATAGAAGCTGCCAGAAAACTTTGGTAATCGGAATCTGGAAGCAAATCGACCATTCTTCCGGCTTTGGCCAGAACAAAAGAAAATTCACCAATTTGCGCCAGTCCAAGTGCTGTCATTGCGGCAACTCTTTGCGGAAAGCCCAATAATTGAATTACTATCCAAACGATCAAAGATTTGCCGATAACTAGAAATGAAACCCACAAAATTACTGTGAATAGGTTTTCGAACAAAGCACTAAGGGACAAAAGCATCCCGATGGAAACAAAAAATATACTGTTAAAAACGTCCCGAAAAGGCAAAATATCCGCTGTTACCTGATGGCTGTAATCGGTGTCAGCTAAAACCATTCCCGCAATAAACGCCCCAAGCGCGAGCGACAATCCGAATTGCGCGGTAACAAAAGATATTCCGAGACAAAGCAAAACAACCAGCAAGAGTAAAACTTCGGGGCTTTTTAATCTGACAATATGTTTAAGCATTATCGGTATCAGAAACCAAGCGGCTGCTACGATCACGATTAAACCCAACAAAGAAAAACCGAGTTTTGCTATGACAGAACCAAATGAGGCAGCGTCCTTTCCGCCTAAAACCGGAACCAGGAGCATCATCAAAACAATACTAATGTCCTGAAAAATTAAAATTCCAACTCCAACCCGACCATGAGGAGCATCAATTTCTTTTCGTTCGGCATAACTTTTCAGGACTATTGCTGTGCTTGAAAGTGCGACCAAAAAACCAAAAAAGACGGCTTGATTAAATCCTCTGCCAAAAATAAAAGCGATCAGAGCGAAGATTGCAATGGTCAATCCCACCTGTAACCCACCGCCAATTAAAACAAGCCGTTTCATTTCCCGCAGTCGATGTAATGAAAATTCCAACCCGATTGTGAAGAGGAGTAACATGACCCCGATTTCGGCGAGAATTTCAATAGCTTCCAGTTCTTTGATCAATCCTAGCCCATAAGGTCCAATAACGATTCCAGTCAACATCAGACCGACCAGGAGTGGGAGTTTCAGGCGCAGGCAAGCAAAGGCGACCGGCACTGAAACTAGTAAAATTATTAATAAATCTCCAAATAGTGGTGGCGTGTGCATTATTTATACTCCTCAAATGGTTCTAATTTTCCTGTTTCCCAACCCATTTATAAGATTTTGAGAAATTTTGTTAAATAAATTTTTGAAAAATTTATGTTTTAGAGTTTCTTTGCGGAGTATTTTCTGTCAGATTTGTATTTGTCTTCAGTGATTCTCCATTTCGCCCAACCTGTTCCAGATCGGCAAAAGCAACCGCTAGTAACAAAATTATTAACCCTACCGTTGCCAGCACATAAATAATTGCAACCTGCTCAAAATAAAGTAACGCTGCAACTACTGCTGCACTTAAGATTAGCCAAACCAAGGCTTTTTTTCTCCGATTTGGATTGTTTTCTGGTGATATGTTTGATTTCATAAACTCCTCCTTGAGTTTTTCGAATAATTAGAAAAGCTTAGTTTCCCTTATTTGCAAATTTACAAAGTGCTTAAAAAGCGATCCGACCTTTAATTAATAAATGGTAGTCTCCGGGGGGGATTTTTCATTTTTGACTTTTGAAAATATTGAAAAATAAACATTTAGCGGCAAGTCCTCAGACCAACCGGGCTAAACTATTTGCGGCAGTTATTAATTAGATTTTTGGAGGGGCACGACTGGGTGTAGAAACGTAGTAATTGGAACTATAAAAAAACTGAGTTCTTATTTGGGTGGCTTTTGCAAATGTAGCGAGGAATCTATTGAGAAGTAAACAATTGGTTGCGGAACTTCCCAAAACTATCTCATTTTTGATGTTTTTCTGTAAATTGGTGTTGGTTGAAAACGATTGATTTGTGAAGTTATGGGTAGATTCAGTGTAAGATTTATTACAGAATTTCTGGTTATAATTAGGATCTTGATTTGTGTTTTCAACCGCAACCGAAAATGGAAATAATTGTAGTCCTTCACCGCTTGAGAAAAAAATACCCGTTAAAACACTGATTAATAAAAACCAATGGATGCCGGGTTGAAAATAAATTAAAAATTTTCTTCTCATAACGCAATCAAACAAATTTTATTTACTGAAGATTTTTCTCCTTGAAAGAAAACTAAGAATTTTGATTCTTGACAAAAAGGGCAATTTCTACCCGATTCGAGAAATTCTTTTTAGCCAGAATCTGCCGGACATGATGCTCAACCGTTCTGGCACTGATTTGAAATTCCAAAGCGATCTCTTTATTACTCA
>DAORIL010000102.1:0-13899 GCA_035438525.1 Pyrinomonadaceae bacterium | reverse complement strand
AAACATCATTTACGGCGGACAACTGACGCGATATGCCAGACGAACCGGACAAGTCCAAAATCTTGCCTCCGAAGTCGTCCGGACCGGCAAATATCGCTTTTTGCGAACTGCGCCGGTTATCTTTTCGCCTGTCGATAAAAAGTCTCTTTTCTACGCCGGAAATGTAATTTTCAAAACCACGACTGGCGGACAGAGCTGGGAAGTTATCAGTCCTGATCTATCGCGTGAAAAATGGGATGTTCCGGCAAATGTCGGCATTTACGCGACCAAAGAAATGGAAACGATGCCCAGACGCGGCGTGGTTTACACGGTTGCGCCTTCGTATAAAGACATCAATACAATTTGGGCAGGAACGGATGATGGTTTAATCCACGTTACCAAAGACGGCGGGAAAAATTGGACAAATGTAACTCCGCCTGAACTAAAATCGTGGGCGAAAGTTTCGTTAATTGATGCCGGAAGATTTGACACAAACACAGCCTACGCAGCAATTAACACATTTCGTTTAGACGATTTGCGTCCGCACATTTTCCGCACGCACGATGGCGGCAAGACCTGGAAAGAAATCGTCAACGGTATTCCAAATGGCGGAATCGTTAATTCGGTTCGGGAAGATTCGCAGCGCAAAGGCTTGTTGTATTGCGGAACGGAACAAGCCGTCTATTTTTCGATAGATGACGGCGAAAACTGGCAGCCGCTTCGCTTGAATATGCCGGCGACTTCGATTCGTGATGTGGTTATCCATAATGATGATTTGGTGGTTGGAACACACGGACGGTCATTCTGGATTCTGGATGATATAACACCGCTCAGACAATTAAATCCGCAAGTTACTAATACTGAAGCAGTGCTTTTTGCGCCGCAATTGGCAACACGGGTAAAACGAAGTGTTCATACCGATACGCCGTTTCCGCCGGAAGAACCTGCCGGACAAAATCCTCCTGACGGAGCGATCATCAATTATTATTTGAAGTCGAAATCTTCAACGCCAGTCGTTTTGGAAATTTACGATTCGGCAAATAAATTGGTGCGCCGTTTTGCCAGCGATGATAAACCTTTGCAGGTTGATTTCAATCGAATCAATCCCCCAGATTATTGGGCGCGTCCATTTCAGCCATTAAAAAATGAAGTTGGAATGCAGCGTTTTGTCTGGAATTTGCAATTTATGAATCCGCCTGCTGACCGTTATGATCTGCCGATTTCAGCGATTTACAAAGACACACCGTTTGTTCCCGAAGGACCTTCTGTTTTACCCGGAACTTACACTTTGAAATTAACAGTCAATGGTAAAACTTATGCGCAGACCTTGAAAGTCAGAATGGATCCGCGTGTTACAACGCCAATGGCTGGTTTGCAGCAGCAATTTACACTTTCGATTCAGGCGTATGAAGGCGTCAAACAAACTTATGCGATGCTGGATGAAGTGAAAAAGTTACAGGCAAAACTGAAAGCGGCTAATAATAAAGATTTTGATGCGAAATTGAATACTTTATTGAATGGTGAAAGGTCAGCAACTCCTGCTCCGATTTCAAATCTTTCGTTAAGCCGTTTGAATGGTGCATTTGCTTCGTTACTTGATCTTTTGCAAGATGCTGATGTTGCTCCCAGCACGCAAGCCGTTTCAGCCGCAAAAGATTTGCAAACTGCATTGGCAAGTGCCGTAAAATCCTGGAGCGAGATAAAAGCGGAGGCGGAAAAGAAAGGTTATAAATAAAAACAAAATGAGTGCAGAGCAATTTATTGAAAGGCTCAAAACTTATCAATCATCAGACGAACTTCGGAAAATTAAGGGTTATTTTAAATCCGGTAAAGGCGATTATGGTGAAGGCGATGAGTTTATAGGCGTGAAGATGGGGCAGATTTTTGAACTTGCCAAAGAGTTTATTGATCTGCCGCTTGATGAAGTTGAAAAACTGCTTGAAAGTCCGATTCACGAAGTCAGGGTTGGCGGCGTGAGCATTATGGACTTTCAAGCCCGCCGCAAGAAAATAACCGAAAACAAGTTGAAAGAATTGTTTGACCTCTATCTCAGACGGCACGACCGCATCAATAATTGGGATCTGGTTGACAGAGCCGCACCTTATGTAGTTGGCAGATATTTGTTTGATAAACCGCGCGATACTTTATACAAACTGGCGCAATCTGAAAGTATTTGGGAACGCCGGACGGCAATCGTCAGCACCTTTTATTTTATTAGACAAAATGATTTGGATGATACTTTCAAGATTTCAGAAATTTTGCTCAATGATAAAGAAGACTTAATTCATAAGGCTACGGGAGGGTGGCTTCGTGAGGCTGGCAAAAAAGACATCCAAAAACTAATGGACTTTTTGGATAAATACGCCGCGATTATGCCTCGCGTGATGTTGCGCTACGCCATTGAACATTTTGATAAAGAACAGCGCGATTCTTATTTAAGAATGAAAAAGGTTTAGTTGGCGTAGGTTAAGGATTTGGAAAGAAAAAGACGTAATGAATAATGATGTAGCTGATTCAATCAGATTCTTGAAACGAAAAATAGTTGATAATATTTTTATTGTTTTACGAGAAATAGATTTTAAGAAATCAGGCTTGAATTTTAAACTTAAGCGAAATGATTTATTGTATTTTATACAAATACAATATAGTCAATCATCAAATGCGAAGTTTTGTAAATTTACAATAAATATAGGAATCGCATCATTACGGTTGTGTGAAATTGAAAAAATTGACAAGCCAAATTATTTAGATAGTCATTGGACAAAACGGATTGGTTTTTTTCTTGACCAACCGGACGATAAATGGTGGACAATTGATGATTTTAAAACTGTAGAAAAAGCGACAAACGAAATTAGCACTCTCCTCAAAAATAAGGTTTTCCCGGAAGTATTTGCTTTTTCTAACACAGGAGATTTAGAGAGTTTCTGGTTAGACGGCAAATCTCAAGGTTTGACAGAAAAACAACGAGAATTTTATCTAAATCTTTTGGGTCACTAGAGCATTAGTTATTTGGAAGAATTCAAAAGAATGAACAAAGAATATATAGATATCGGAATCAATCTCACAAACAAACAATTTCAGAATGATGTTCAAAAAATTATCTCAAATGCCATAAATGCTGGTGTCGAGCAGATGATTTTAACCGGAACGAGCATCAGAAACAGCGAACAATCCGCGCAACTTGCGAAAAAATATCCTGATAATTTGTTTGCTACAGCGGGAATTCATCCGCATGATGCAAAGCATTTTGACGAACACAGTATTCCAAAATTGAAACAGCTTTTGCAAGAATCACACGTAGTTTCGGTTGGCGAGTGCGGACTCGATTTTGATAGAGATTTTTCGCCGCGACCAATGCAGGAAAAATGTTACGAAGCTCAATTACAGCTTGCGGTGGAGATAAACAAACCGCTTTTTCTGCATGAAAGAGCCGCTTTTACCCGATTCAACTCTATTACCGATAATTATTTGTCCAATCTGCCAAAAGCAGTCGTGCATTGTTTTACGGGAAGTTTGGACGAAGCAAAAATCTATCTGGACAAAGGATTTTATCTCGGATTTACTGGAGCAGTCAGCGATGTTAGGCGGTTTGAGCAATTAAAAGAAGTGGTCAAATATACGCCGCTCGACCGTCTATTGATTGAAACCGAGTCGCCGTTTATGTTGGCGAAAAATATTCCGAAAAATTTACTCACGAAACATCACGAAAGGAGAAATGAACCCGCGTTTTTACCTTTTGTTGCAGAAACAATTGCTGAGTTTAAAGGTGTTTCATTGGAAGAAATTGCTCGCCAGACTACGATGAATGCTAAACTATTCTTTGGTATTTAAAGAACTTTAGTTTATGCGTCCCGAAAAGAGAGAACATCCAGTCGAAAAAGCGAAACTGCATCCGCGAAATCGTAACCGCGAACGATATAATTTTGGCGAATTGATCGCAGTTTTGCCCGAATTGGCGAATTTTGCCGCACCGAATATTTACGGCGACGATTCGATAGATTTCGCTAATCCTGAAGCGGTAAAAATACTCAACCGTGCTTTACTGAAACAATTTTACGATATTGAAAAATGGGATATTCCGGCTAATTATTTATGTCCTCCGATTCCGGGCAGAGCCGATTATATTCATCACATAGCCGATTTGCTGGCGGAATCAAACCGCGGAAAAATCCCGAAAGGCTCGCACATAACTTGTTTGGATATTGGAGTTGGGGCAAATTGCGTGTATCCGATCATCGGCACAAAAGAATACGGTTGGTCATTTATCGGAGCAGATGTTGATCCGGTTTCAATTACTTCGGCTCAAAAAATTGTTGACGAAAATCCCCGTTTGAAAGGTTTGGTCGAATTACGCTTGCAGAAAAATCAGGACAATATTTTTAACGGAATTATCGGAAAAGATGAGTTTGTGGATTTGACCATCTGCAATCCGCCCTTTCACGCCTCGCTCGCAGATGCGGAAGCCGGAACACTCAGAAAATTATCGAATCTGAAAGGAAAAAAGGTCAGGAAAGCGACCTTAAATTTCGGCGGGCAAAATCGGGAGCTATGGGTTGATGGCGGCGAGACGGCTTTTATCGGAAATATCGTCCGTGAGAGTTACGAATTTAGAAACTCGTGTTTTTGGTTTTCGACCAATGTTTCCAAGCAATCCAAACTTGACGGCATTTACAAGGCAATTTCTTCGGTCAAAGCAAACAATGTCAGAACAATCCAGATGGGACAAGGAAATAAAATCAGCCGCATTGTTGCCTGGACTTTTCTGGATGAAAAACAACAGAAAGTTTGGCGCGATTTGAGGTGGAATCGCCATGGAGGTTAAACTGGAAGTATGAAAATTGAACATAACAAAATCCTGATTACAGGCGGAGCCAGCGGAATCGGTTTGGGATTAACCGAGCGATTTCTCAAAGAAAATAATACAGTTATCGTTTGCGGCAGACGCGAAGAAGTTTTGCAGGAATTATCTGAAAAGTTTCCAACTGTCATTACAAAAAGTTGCGATTTGTCTTTAGCAACTGAAAGAGAACAGCTTTTTCAATGGATTTCCACCGAACATTCCGACCTTAATGTTTTGGTCAATAATGCCGGAATTCAGAATTGGATGAATATTTCCGATGATGATTTTTATTCACGCGCAAAGGTAGAAATTGCGACAAATATCGAAGCACCGATTCATCTGACCTCATTGTTTCTCAAACTTGATTCGCTCGATACGGTGATGAATGTTACTTCGGGATTATCATTTGTTCCATATACAAAAGTTCCGGTTTATTCAGCCACCAAAGCGTTTTTTCATTCATTTACGCTTTCATTACGCCATTTGCTAAAAGAAAAAAACGTCGAAGTCATCGAAATAATTCCGCCCGCTTTGAATACCGATCTAGGTGGCAAAGGCTTGCACGATTTTGCGCCGCCTGTTTCGGAATTTATTGAATCAATCTTTGAACAATTAAAAGCTGGAAAAACTGAATTAACCTTTGGATTGAGCGAAGGAATGGCAAACGGAAATCCTGTCGAATTGCAACAAATTTTTGCTAAATTAAATTCGGCAAATTGACTTTGCGAAGACAAAAAATATCCCCAAAAGGCACAAAAAACACAAAATTAGAAGCAAATTCTTTTTTGTGTTTCTGTGCCTTTTATGGTTAATCTCTTTTAACGATTAATTAAACGGCTCGCAATATTGAGTTATTTGGAAATGGAAAACTAAAACTGTTTCTAAAATAATTTAAATAAAAAAGGTGAGACTAATTTTAGCTCAACTATCACTTATTCTAAAATAGTTACATAATTCTTTATTTCCGAATTAAGTATTCTTATTTGCTGAGTTCCATTACCTTCCATACGCTCCAAATCCCATCCATAACCAATAAGGTCAATAGTTTTATAAACATCTCCTTTTTTAATATTTTGTGAATTAATTTCCACAATAAATTTTAGCTTGTCGCCAATTTCACAAAATAGTTTTGGTTTCTCCATATTTTTTTATTTCGAAACAATTCGGCTGGCAATATTTTCATTCTGCATCAATTTATAAACAGGAAAAATTTTACCTGTTTCGAGATATGAATCAAAGAAATTCCAATCTACTAAACCATCATCACTTTCAGGTTCTAACAAATAAAACACTAATCGTCCAAGCGGTTGAGCCGTTCTAACCAGAATTGTTCCTGCCGGAAAAGTCATCTTTCCAGTGCTGTATTTGCCTGTAATTTTTGCTTCGAGATGTCCTTGGAACGGGCGTTTGGCTTTTTCCACCGTATCAATTGTAAAGCTGTCAACATTTACGTTTAATTCAGCAGTTAATTCCTCAACTGTAATTCCGTGTTGGAGTAGTTTTTCGACAATTTTCGCATCAGGTTTAAAGAGATAGGCGTGTGGTGCTTTGACGCTTCGGGTTGCGGCAAAATTTCCGAAATCTTCCATCTTCATCGGCGTGATTTTGTCTTCGAGCATCGCCGTCATATCTTTTCCGTTACGCGGGTTTTTGATCTTTTCAACTTCGCCAATCAAAATTTCGACAGGTTTTGGTAACGGAACCATTTTAAATGCCACACCCAAATCAACCGCTTCATTACCCGCAAATTTTCGCACGGTTTCTTCGTCAGCCGATTTGGTCAACTGCATCATTTGCGCGCCGTTTGTCACACAAAATTTGAAGATCTCTTCGACAAATCTTTCGGTAACTTCAATCCGCTTTTTGAATGGTAAATAGCTGTAAGCCTCTGACAAAATTGTCAAACGATTACGGATTCCGCCGTAATTCTGTCCGATTCGCGGCTGATGCGTAAAGGCTTCCCAGGTAGTTTTTTCGCCCGGTTTCGGCTGATTGGAAAAGCCTGGAAAATTGCCGTAATAATAGCTGCGGAACTTATAATTTTTGAGCAGGGAATTAGCAATTGTCGGCATCATTTTGTTGCGTGAAAAATCCAGAATCCGTTGGTCTGAATTTGGATTAAGTGCCTGAGAATATGTCAGATGATAGGCGTGATAGGAGCCGTTGGTAGTATGCAGATCAACGGTCAAAACCGGATCCCAACGATTAAAAATATTGATCAACGATTGTGCTTCGGGCGATTCGAGTTTGATGTAATCACGATTCAAATCAAACTTTTGCGAATTTTCGCGGACACCAACTCCGCCAATCGGACCGTATTGCGCGGTGCGATTATTGACATCAATTTTTTCGTTGCCGTCAGCGTTGTAAATCGGTGCAATTAAGATAGTTAATTTAGCCAACAATGGTTTTAAATCTCCAAACAAAATTCGTTTTGAAAGATTGAAACAGGCTTCTTTGCCTTCGACCTCGCCGGCGTGAATGTTTGCCATAATAAAAATGATCGGTTTGCCGGACATTCTGGCTTCGGCAGGAGTTGCAATACCTGAATCAGACAAAATCATCAACGGCATTTTTCGTTTTTCGACAGTTTCGCCAAATGTTTCCAATCTGATTAGCGGACTTCGTTTTTGCAATTCGGTCATAAACTGAATTACATCGTCATAACGGCTGGTTTCTTCAAAATTTGTTTGTTCGGCGCGTGATTTTAAATCGGTTGGAATTTGCATAAAAACATTAACAGCAAAAGCGCAAATAAAAATTGCGATAAAGCATAATCGGATTATTGGCATTAAACTATAGTCTCCTGAATTGTTGGTGAGAGTAGTTTATCAGATGGACAAATGGTTGCAACTTTAAGTCTCAAAATAAATGCAAGAGCCATTTGAGATTGACGTTCAAAGAAGGGAATTAATTTATGAATTTGTGGCTTGAGTTTGATTTAGTTAATAACAAATATTTTGAAGTTTCAAAAGAAATGTGTTGTTTGATGGTTGGATTAGATTCGGACGACATCGGTAAATTAATCAGCCAAATTCAAACTATTGTCGGCATTGATTTATCTGGTATTAACTATTGGGAAAGTCCTTTTCACGAAGAGTTGCAGCCAATTGAAAGACTTTTTCCGATTCTCAATTTGCTTAGGCAAAGACTGGAAAATAAAGATATTTGTGATGATGTCAAGTATGAATATATCTCAAAAGATTTTCTGCAATTTGGTTTAAGAAACGAAGTTATGCGTATCATTGATCGTCTAAAATTTGTGCAAAAACTTGGAGCAGAAAAAGTTAAATTTACACTGGCTTTATAGATAAAATCTTCAAGAGCGACCATCAGTGAAACCTCGCCGCACTTGAAATTGCTAAAATTTTTTGCTTACTTATTTTCATCAGGCGGAGCGTCAAAAAGTTTCCAACTCTTCAACGTATAAGCCATTTTTTTATCATCCCGAAAAACATTGGTTTGAACGTATTTTGTAACCGCTTTTTTGTTTGCTTTTTTAAGGGTTATTTCCATATAGATAGTAAAATCGAGTCCTGCTTCGCCCGTTGTAAAATTCGCCTCGCGCATTTTGACCATTTTGATAGTGGCATTTTCTCGCTTACTGCCTTCTTTAATTGCAAATCTTGCAGCGGGTTGCCACGGTTCTTCATACATATTGCCTGCTTGGGCATAAGTATTTGAAGCATTACCGAAAATAACAAATAAAGCGGCGATAAACGCAAAACTGGCAATTGTAAAATTTTTTCTAATTGACATCTTTTAACTATCTCCTTCAATTGATATGTTTTAAAACTTTCTAAAAAATGTTTCTATTTACAAAAACGAAATTTGGGAAAAAAAAGGATCATCAAAAAAAGTTTCTCAAATATTTTTTCAAAAGTAAGCAATAAATTTTGGCAAACTCACATTATTTAGGATTGGGTTTAAGTGATTTAGCTTTTTGTAATGCCGCATTTGCCTCGACTTTTTTACCTTTAGCTTGCAGAGCCTTCGCCAAATTTAGATAACCTTCCGGGCTGTCGGGCATCAGTTGCGTTACTTTTTCAAATTGAGCAATAGCATCATCAATTTTTCCCGCATTCAAATTAGCAATGCCTGTATTTAACGCGAAAGTTGCAGCTTGGCGATTGGTTTTTATTTTATTGAGTCGGGCTGCTTCTTGTAATTCGGCTTTTGCACCTTCCATATCGCCTTTTGAACGGAGTGCTGCGCCGAGCGTGTTATGAATTTCGGGTGCTTCGGGCAAAAATTTTAACGCCGCCCGAAACAGGGAAATCGCTTCGTCAGTTTTGCCTTGTTGTTGGCGGATTGTGCCGAGTGTGTAAATTGATTCGCCGTAATCAGGTTTAATAGCGATAGATTTTTGAAAAGCCTCGGCCGCTTCGTCAAGTTTTGCCAATTGCATCAAAACTACGCCGTGGGTGTAATGCAATTCAGGTAAACGGTCGGGTTCTAATTCGATTGCTTTGTTGACTGCAACTAACGCTTCGGCAAATTTATCCTGATTTTTTAAGGCTAAAGACAAGTTGTAATAAGCAACTGCATCGTTCGGTGCAAGTTGAATTAATTCCTGATAATTTTTGACTGCAGCAACATAATCCGATTTTTGAATCAGAGCAATTCCCAAATTATGCAGAACTAAAGTGTTACTTGGTTCAAGCGTTAAGGCTTTGTGAAAAATTTCAATCGCTTCGTCAGGTGTGCGTTTTTCGATCAGAGCCAATCCTAGATCATTGTAACCCTGAACATAATCAGGCTTTTGTTTGACGATCTCGCGGTATTCAACAATCGCCGAATCTAAATCATCAGTCGCCATATATGCCTGACCGAGCGACTGACGTGCTTCGAGGAAAGTCGGTTGCAGTTTGATAGCTTGTTTATACGAAGCAATAGCAGAATTCAAATCTCCGGTTTTGCCGTAAGCGGTTCCAAGATAATAAAGAGCTTCGGTATTGGTTGGGGCTAATTTTGTGACTTGGAGCAAAGATTTAATTGCGCCAGCCGCATCATCGGAAAATAATTTTGCCGTGCCGAGATAAAAATGTGCCTGAACAAATGTCGGTTTAAGTTTAATTGCAGTTTCAAATTCTTTAATCGCCTCCGGAATTTGATTTGATGAAGCCAATATAAATCCAACGGCTGAATGTGCTTCTGCCGAATTCGGGGCAACTTTTAATGCTTCCTGATATTCGGTAAGCGCCCCATTTGCATTATTTAGCTGTTGAAATAAACTACCCAAAAGCAAATGCGGTTCGGGCGATGTCGGACGTAACAGAGCGGCTTGGCGAAAAGCATCTTCGGCAGATGAAAACAATTGAAGCTGTTGACGCGTCTGCCCGAGTGCGACAAATGCTTCGTAATATTTGGGATTAGCCTTAATCGCTTTTTCAAATTCTCCAATCGCTCCTAAAAAATCATTGCTTTTAACGAGAATAATTCCTTTTTGAAAATTTGCCGCACCCGCAGTTGCTCCTTTTTGAGCAAAAGTCGAGGTTAGAAGAACTGCCAATATGAATAGGCAAACTAAAATTTTATTTATATTCTTGAACATAGAAACCTTTGCTTCCTGGCAACTTTGCGCCTTTGCGTTAAAAATTTATTTCCCTACCAATCCAACACCTTCTTTTATTGTAACTAACTGATTCACCTGAACATCATTAATTGTATCGATTTGTCCGCTTGTCCAGATAACTTCAACTTTTTTAACAGTTTTGTTTGTTCCGACTCCAAAATTTAACCGTGAATCATTGTGCGAATAATAGCTGTTGCTGCTCCGAACTTCATCCATTTGTGTTCCGTCTTCGGTCGTAACTTTGACTCTTGCGCCGATTCCGCTACGATTTGATTTGACTCCAACCAATTTAATTTTCAGCCAATTATTGCCTGATTTTGAATCGTTGCGAATCAATTCGGGAACAGCATTAACGGGATTTATTACCACATCCAGATCGCCGTCATTGTCAAAATCTCCAAACGCCGCGCCGCGTCCCGAAATATTTTCCATCACTGCGCCGCCGACCTGGGCGGAAATATCGGCAAATTTTCCGTTGTGAAGATTTCGATATAAAACTTTGCGTTGGGCGTAACCTGCTTCGGTGGTCAATTTTTCGACTTCGGGATAAACGTGTCCATTGATTTGCAGAATATCAAGCCAGCCATCATTGTCAAAATCAACCCAACCGACTCCCCAACCAAGCCACTTGGTATTCATTCCTAATCCTGCCGGAAAAGTCACATCATCAAAAGTTGCCTTGCCGATATTGTGATAAATGGTAGTTGTATCGCCCGCAAAATTTGTTTTGACCAGATCAAACCAGCCGTCGCGATCATAATCTCCCGCCGAAACTCCCATTCCGGCTTGCGGTTTGCCGTCAATCGAATAGGCGCAGCCCGCTTCGAGCGAAATATCGGTAAAAGTCCCGTTTTGATTATTTTTGAAAAGCGTTGCCGGTGCAGAATCATTAGCAATATAAATATCCGGGAAACCGTCATTATCAAAATCCGAAACAATCGCTCCAAGCCCGTAAGTGCCGTTCGTATTTCGCATTCCGGCTTTTTCCGAAACATCCGTAAAAGTCCCGTTGCCGTTATTGTGAAAGAGCATATAAACTCCGCCCTGCAATCCCGGCGGACCGCACGCGACCAGCAAACCTTTATACATACAAGGTCCGGTTTCGGGAAGCGGCGCGGTTTTTAAATCTAAATCAATGTAGCTGGCGACAAATAAATCGAGTTTTCCGTCTTTGTCATAATCCAAAAACGCCGAGCCCGAACCCCATTTTGACTTGTTATTGGCTACTCCCGCTTTTTCCGCAACATCTGTAAAAGTGGAATTGCCGTTGTTGTGATACAGCGCATTTTTCCCGAAACAGGAAATAAAAATATCGTCAAAACCGTCATTGTCATAATCGCCAATCACGGCGGCTTGTCCCCAATTTGTGCGCGTCAAACCTGCTTTGGCAGTCACATCTTCAAAAGTTCCGTCGCCTTTGTTGCGAAACAGATGATTGGTCGGCGGCGGCTCATTTTTCGGCAAAGTATCATCCAATCTTGTTCCGTTGACGAAGAAAATATCCTGCCAACCGTCATTGTCGTAATCAATAAATGCCACGCCCGTTCCGGTTGTTTCCAAAAGATAACGGTTTTTATTTTCATCGCCGTAAATCGTTTTAAAATTAATTCCGGCTTGTTTGGAAATGTTGGTCAGTGTAACGGGATACGGATTTTCCTGGGCAAAAATTGAAATGCAGAAAATTAAAAGCAAAAGTAGTTTGCCCGCGAATGAACGCGAAAAGACGCGAAAAAAATTAAATTGGAATTGTTTCATCTTTACTTTACACCCTTGCTAACGCGCGGGTTTCTGCCTTTTTTGCCTTTTACCTTTTTACTTTTTACTTTCTATTCCAGCACCCTCTTTAATCGTAATAAATTGATTAGCCGTAACATTTTTAATCGTTTCTACATAGCCGCTTGCCCAACGGATTTCGATAGAATCAACCTGTTTATTTTTACCTAAACCGAAATGCTGGCGAAAATCGTTGTGAGAATAATAACTCGTTTGTGAAGTTACTTCCTGCATTTGTTTTTGCTCACCAATTTTAATAGTAACTCTTGAACCAATTGCGCTTCGATTCGATTTTATGCCGACAAGTTTGATGCTCAACCAATTATTTTCGGATTTCAAATCGTTTCGCAGAAGCAGGGGCGGCTCATTCATATTCATCACCAAAACATCAACATCACCGTCATTGTCAAAATCTCCAAAAGCACAGCCGCGACTTGATTTTGGCTCGGTAATTCCGGTTCCCCCCATTGCCGAAACGTCTTTGAAACGCCCGTTACCCAAATTTTGATACAAAAGACGCGGACTGCGATGCGGATATTCCTTGAAATATTTTTCGACTTCGGGATAAACATTGCCCGTTACGGTCAAAATATCTTCCCAACCGTCATTGTCAAAATCGGCAAATCCTGTTCCCCATTGGACATAGCGCGTGTGGTCAAATCCCGCCATTCGTGACGCATCATCAAAAAATCCGCGCCCACTGTTCTTATACAAAATCGGTAAATCGTCAGCAAAATGCGT
This sequence comes from Pyrinomonadaceae bacterium, assembly GCA_035438525.1. Lineage (GTDB taxonomy): Bacteria > Acidobacteriota > Blastocatellia > Pyrinomonadales > Pyrinomonadaceae > JAIBCC01. The sequence goes on along the minus strand of DAORIL010000102.1, from coordinate 991 downwards.
TTTAAAAATGTCGGGCGTTCCATCATTGTCGTAATCGCCAATCGTCACTCCCATTCCCGCTTGGGCGTTACCGTCTTCGTTGTAAGCTGTTCCGCTTTCGAGACTTACATCGGTAAAAGTCCCATCTTGATTATTGCGATACATTGTCGAAGAGGTCGAATCACAAGCCACATAAATATCTGCCCAACCGTCATTATTAAAATCGGTGACAATTGCTGTCATCGAATAGCGTCCGCCAACTTTTGCAATGCCCGATTTTTCAGAAACATCGGTAAAAGTTCCGTCGCCGTTGTTGTGATAAAGCAAATTTGTATCAGTCGGCAAACCTTTTGGACCACAATTGACGGGAATTCCTTTCCAAAAACAATTGCCTCCTTTCCCCGGCTCAGGCGCGGTAACCACATCAAATTTCAAATAATTGGCGACAAATAAATCTAATTTTCCATCGCGGTCATAATCAACAAAAGTCGCGCCCGAACCCCACCGAACATAATCAACCGGAAGCCCTGCTTTTTTGGTCAAATCTTCAAAAGTTCCATTACCTTTGTTGCGATACAAAACATTCTGACCGTAAAAGGTTAAAAATAAATCTTCATTGCCGTCATTGTCATAATCGCCAACTGCTACACCTGCCCCCCAACCTGTCCGGTGCAATCCTGCTTTGTCCGTGACATCGGTAAAAGTTCCGTTTTTATTGTTTTTATAAAGATGTATGGTCGGCTCTTTGCCTTTTGGATTCCCTTCCAAACGAGTTCCGCTCATTACAAAAACATCCGTCCAACCATCATTGTCATAATCAAAAAAAGATACTCCGCAGCCGTTTGTTTCGATAATGTATTTTTTGGAATCAACTCCGCCGTAAACAGTCGTTTCCGCTATTCCCGCTTCCTTTGCAATATCGGTAAAGGTCACAGGGAATTGACTTTGGCTCAAAACAAAGTTTTGCAGTGCAATAATAGTTGTAAAAACAAAAAGCAGTTTTTTCATTAAA
>DAORIL010000101.1:0-13953 GCA_035438525.1 Pyrinomonadaceae bacterium | reverse complement strand
GGAGATTTTGCCGCGTATGAAAGCCTATACAACAGAAAATATTCGCAATTTGGCTATCATTGGACACGGCGACGCTGGTAAAACCCAGCTCGTCAGTTCGCTGTTACATTTTGCCGGAGCAACCAATCGCTGGGGAAAAGTTGACGAAGGAACCACTGTCACCGATTATGACGAGGATTCCATCGAACGAAAAGTTACCTTAAACAACAACGTCGCCCATCTAAATTATAAAGACACCAAAGTAAATCTAATTGACACACCGGGTTATGCTGCATTTGTTTCGCACGCCCGACCTGCGGTGCGCGTGGCCGATTGTGCTTTAGTTGTCGTTGACGGAGTCAATGGAATCGAGGTTCAAACCGAAAAGACTTGGAGTTATGCCAATGAATTTATGCTGCCGCGTTTTATGGTCATCAATAAATTGGACAAGGAACGTTCGGATTTTGGACACGCACTTGATACAGCTACTGAATCTTTTGCCCGTTCAATCGTTCCTTTTACATTGCCAATCGGTTCCGAAGCAAATTTCAAAGGCGTGGTTGATGTAGTGCATTTAAAAGCTTACGAATTCGACGAAAACGGCAAAGCCAAAGAAATTCCGATCCCTGAAACCGGACGCGAAAATGTCGATAAAACCCGTGAGCGATTGATTGAATTAGTTGCCGAATCAGATGATGAGTTGATGGAAAAATACTTTGAAAACGGCACTCTCGACGAAGAAGATGTTTATCCGAATTTAGCTAAAGCCATTGCCGCCAGCAAACTTTGTCCGGTTTATGCAGTTTCCGCGACAACTCTGGTTGGATTGCAAATTTTGCTTGATCATATTGTCGAATTTGCTCCCGATCCTGCACATCACGAATCCGAAAAAGGTTATCAAAACCCTGAAGAAGCCGGTGAAAAAATCGAACGCAAATATTCCAACGATGAGCCGTTTTCAGCTTTTGTTTTCCGCACTATTGCTGATCCTTTTGCGGGACGAATCAATGTTATGAAAATCGTTTCGGGCAAAGTTTCGCACGATGCAACTGTTTTTAATTCGACTCGCGGAACTCAGGAAAGGCTTGGAGCATTGCACGTTTTACAAGGCAAAACTCTGGAAAAAGTTGACGAAGCGCAAACCGGTGACATCATTGCGGTTGTTAAATTAAAAGATACCCAAACCAACGACACGCTCTGCGATAAAAATAATGCGATCGTTTATCCGGCGGTCAAATATCCAGAAGCCGCAATTTCTTTTGCCATTGAGCCAAAATCGCGCAATGACGAAGATAAAATTTCTTCGGCCCTGCACAAAATTTTAGAGGAAGATATTTCCCTTCATTTTGACCGCGATGCTCAAACCAAAGAGTTCATTTTGTCCGGTTCAGGTCAACTCCATATTGAAACTGTCGTTGCAAAATTAGCCAATCGGTATCACGTTGAAGTAGCTCTTCATCCGCCAAAAGTTCCCTACAAAGAAACTATTACGATGCAATGCGAAGTTCAGGGTCGGCATAAAAAACAATCGGGTGGACGCGGACAGTTCGGGGATTGTAAATGTATCTTTGAACCGTTGGAACGCGGCAAAGGTTTTGAATTTGTTGATAAAATCTTTGGCGGCGCAATTCCGCAAAACTTCCGTCCAGCTATTGAAAAAGGAATTATCGAAGCCGCGGCAAACGGTGCGGTTGCAGGTTATCCGCTGGTTGATTTTAGAGTGACGCTGATAGACGGCAGCTATCACACGGTTGATTCGGATGAACACAGTTTTCGTGCCGCCGGACGTAAAGCACTACGTGCCGCAATCGAAAAATCACGTCCAACCTTGCTCGAACCGATAATGGATGTCGAAGTTTTTTGTCCGTTAGAAGTTTCGGGCGACATTATGGGCGACCTTAATTCACGTCGCGGAAGAGTCGGCGGAATGGAAATGCGCGGTAAACAACAGGTCATCAAAGCTCAGGTTCCATTGGCTGAAATGCTCGATTACCAAGCCAAATTAAACTCTGTTACCCAAGCACGAGGCAGTTATCATATGCAGTTTTCGCATTATGATCCTTTGCCGGGAAATTTAGCAAACAAGGTCATTGACCAGGCTAAAGCCGAAGGCAGAATTCGCACTCATGAAGACGACGAATAGTTTGGAAGGATAATGGATAAAGTAAAAGGGAAGAATTTTTTACTATTCTTCCCTTTTTTATTTAACACATTAGATTTTAATTTTATTTGAAAATTAATTTAACTTCATCCCTTAGCCTTTAATTGACAATTGGCATCAAAATTAAATCAACCCGGCGATTTTTTGCTCGATTTGGATTGGTCGTATTTGGGGCAATCGGCATACTGGCACCAAATCCTCTGGGCTGGATTCTGTTTTCAGCAATTCCCAAAGACATCAATTTATCTGCAATTGCCTGCGCCCGTTCCTGGGTTAAAGTGTCTAAATCCTGTGGAGTTCCTTTGTTATCAGTATGAGATTCAATGGCAAATTTATAATCGGTTGCACCTGATAAAACATTAGCAATTCCGGTCAATTTCGGTTCGGCAGTTGGCGCAAAACCACTAACACGAAGTCCAGCCCAATAGCTTTCCGACAAAGTTAAAACTATTCCGCGTTCGGTTTGTTTAACTGTTCCAAAAGATTTGAGCGAATCCATTAAAACCGGTATATTTGCCTGCAAACGCGAAACTTTTTCTTGCTCTAACTTCTGTTTTTCGATGGTTTCTTTTTCACCTTGAATTTTTGCAATTTGTAATTTTGCTTCGTAGGCTTCTTGTTTGGCCTTATCAGCCTCTATTTTTAAGTTGTTGTTGTCCTCGCGCAAATCCTTGATTTGTTTGGTTGCATTTTGCAGATCCCGTTCTACTAATTCACGGCTTCTCTGTTCGCGCGCCAGTTCAAATTTTAAGTTTTCGACCTGCTGCAAAGCATCTTCATATTTGTATTCGGCCTTTTGCAGTTCGGCATCCTGAACTGTTTTTTCGTTTCTTTTTTCTCGTGCTTCTTTATGAATCCGGGCTGTATCTTCGGCTTTAACCGCTGCACTGATTGCTTGCCGGGCGGTTATATCAACTTCTTCCTCGGCACGTTTGGCAGCCCATTCATTTTCTGCATTTTGTAAAAGAGTTTCTGCAACTTGAAGTTCGGGTGCCGCATCTCTTTGCGCTCCTGCGTAACGTGCCAGCGCAACAGCTTGTTTGGCTTGGAGCACGGTTGAAGGGGTTTTTGAGTAATCCGTCTCGGCAATTTCCGGGGTGCGCGGGTCATTAAAATAATCGCTTGAATTACCAAAATATTGGATCGTTCTGGTGGTAGCAACCACCATTCCGGCTGCGGAAAGCGGATTTATATTTTCAAGCATAATCGCCTTACTTGGACGTTTTACTAAAAAATGCGGTTCAGCCGTGATAATCAAAGCAAATGATTGAAGCGGAGTTGTGACTGAAATCTTTGAATCAAACCATAAAAACCCACGCCGTTTAATTTCGCCTAAATTATCAACTTGTCCATCAGGAGAAACTGCCCATAAAACATAAGTTGCATAGCCCGCACCCAGTTCAAACGGACGCGGCATCCGATCAACCGCCAGATCAATTTCTGTTCCGTTGCGTTTGGTTCGCTTAACTTTTGCTTCTCCGCTCATTCGTGGAAAGCGTGTTGTTCCTTTGAATTTTACTACTACACTTTCATCTTGCGGATAAGTAATTGCCAAAGTCTGACGCGGAACATCAACCTGAGCAAAGATATTTAGACTGAATAAAACGAAAATAAAAACGATTATTTTGACGGGGTTGAATTTCATAAATTTTTAAGTCTCCGAAGGTAAGCGATAAAAGTTAATCAAAAATTAAAAGGTAAAAGTAAAAAGTTAAGAATTGCTCTCAACTGATCCGTTTCTTGAATTTATACAATCGGGATGTAAATCAAAAAACAATTTTATAATGCCTACCAGCATAGTATCCGAAATTAAAGATGCTTTTTCAATAAAAAATGTTGCAAAATTTGTCGAAAACCGTGAAAACTTTTTATTTTCATTAGTTTAACTTTTCAAGTTTATTTCAGATTAATTTATATTTCTTCACATCCATAATTATTTGCTTTTTGAATCATTTCCCAATTTTAATTTCGTAACATTTAAAATCTGAGACTATGACAATTTTAAAAGTGTCACAACCGTCCGCCTCAAATACTCAACAAACTTTATCATTGAAAACTAGGAAAACTATGAAGAAACTTATTTTTGGAATTCTGGCCACTTTTTTGTTTGTAAATCTTGTGTTTGCTCAAAATGACGCCCCGAAAATAACAAAAGCTGAAATTCGTCAAGCACAACAATTAGCTGCCAGATTTTATAATCGTTACGCTCAAACTCAAGATGTCGAGCCATTGATTAAAGAATTTTTCATTAGCGATTTTGGAAAATGGTATAAAGATAGTTTGAGCAAAGAAGATAATGAAGACAACGCCAAACTAAAAAACGTTACCGCAAAAGATGTTACGCGATTTTATGCATCTTGGATTAATTATTATTATTTGTATTTTAATTCCGTAAATTTTGTCCAAATGCAGCAACCAAAAATTTCTGACCATGACGCTGAACGAATTGTCGAAAAAGAAATTGAAAAGCAAATTTTATTGGAACAACAATTAGGAAATAAAACTTTCGCCTCTTTAAATGCCTCAAAACAATATGACCCTCGAATGAATCTTGGGGAAGATTGGGAAATTGAGTCCTTAAGAAAAACTCAAATAATTCTCTATATTTTAAGAAAGGTTGAATCAAAATTTCGGAATGGGGCAAAAAAGAATCTTCCAAAAACTAGATTTCACTTTTTGCCAAAAGATATTAAAGTTGAGCGATTTGAAAATAATGAAGAATTTAATTTTCCCGAAAAAACTATTGTTTATGATGTTTGGAATACAAAATTAGGTTCTGATTATAACCCAAGTAATATGTTTTTAGTCAAAGAAAAAAGGAAACTTAAAGTTGTTATGGTGATTCCACCTCCAAAATAATCTTAACAATTTATAACAATTCTTGACAATACTTAACATAATGCTATCCTTTTTATGAAGGAGTTTTTTATAATGGCCACATCAACTTTAAATATTTCGTTACCCGAAACCCAACGTCTTTTTGTTGAGGAAAAGATAAAGAAGGAAGGTTATGGAACCATCAGTGAATATGTCCGCGAACTAATTAGAGCAGAACAAAGAAAGGATGAAATCAAAAATCAACAGATAGAAATTTTGCGCCAGGAAATCCAAAAAGGCGTTGATGACATCAGAGCAGGTCGTTCCATCACTTTAGAATCCCCCCAAGATTATGAACAGTTAGCAGAACAAATAATCAAAGAGGGGCGTGAAAAACTTGCAAAAAAACAAAACGATAAATAAGCAGATTTACCGAACTGAACTTTCCGTTTTTGCTAAAAATGACCTTGATGAAATATGGTCATACATTAACCAGGACAATAGTGAATACGCTGATAATTTGATTAAGGAGTTTTTACAAAAATTCAAGTTGTTGGCGGAAAATCCCAATCTCGGAAAATCAAAAGACAAGATTCTTCTCAACCTTCGGTGTTTTCCTTTTAAGAGTTACCTGATTTTTTACGTTCCAATCGAAAACGGAATCGAAATTTTCAGAGTAATTCACACTTCCAGAAATATTGAAGGATTATTTGAAGAATTTTTTGAGAATCTAAAATAAAGCAAATTTTCACAGAAACCTTAAACTTTCGCGTTTTCCGTTTGAAATTTGTTAAGATAAACTCTTTCAGAAAGATGCAAGATTTCAAACGTCTCTTAAAATATCTCCGTCCATATTGGCTAACTTTCGTCTTTGCCTTAATTGCAATGATCGTTGGCGGTTTGTGCGAAACAGCGACGACTGCGATGCTGATTCCAATCACAAGTGCTTTTGCGCCGCAATTGTCGCAAAATTCCGATGTCTTTGGAAAATTCACGGAATATCTTCCCGCTGCTTTTCAAAATTTGGATAAGTTTCTCACTTTTGATCCTAATGATTGGTTTTCTGCTTGGCTGACGATTTCAGTCCTTTTGGTTTTGTTTGCGATTTTGGGCGGAATTGCGGATTATTTCTCTGCTTTTTTAATGGCAAAAATCGGACAATCGGCAGTTTTAAATCTCCGCCAAGAGCTTTATCAACATCTTTTGCAACAATCGGCAACCTTTTTTGAAAAACACCGGACAAATTTTTTAGTTTCCCGATTGGTCAATAGTTGTGCGGCGATTGAACTCGCAATTTCTTCAAATATGCGTGATGTTTTGCGCGAAAGTTTTTCGTTAGTGATGTTTTTAAGTTTTGGGTTTTTCCTAAACTGGCGGTTAATGCTTGGGGCGTTGTTAATTGCTCCAGTTATTGCACTTTTGACCGGTAAGTTTAGTAAATCGCTCCGTAAACTTTCCGAAGAATCTTACGAAGGTAACAAACTCTTAACCGATTTTACACAGGAAACTTTGGCAAATAATACCATAGTCAAAGCCTATCAAGCCGAAAAACGCGAAGAATCCCGATTTTCAAAAACAGCCAAAATTATTGCCCGCGCTAATTTACGCAGCGGTCAAATCGCTGCAATTTCTCCGCCAACTATTTCAATTATCGGTATTATTGCAGTTTCAATTTTACTTTATTTTGGACTGCGTGAAATTAATTCAGGTGTAATGGATGCAGCACAATTTTTTACGTTTTTAGTCGCTTTACTTCGGAGTTATGACCCGATGCGAAAAATTTCGCGCCAGCATAATGAACTAAATAAAGCGATTGCCGCGACCCGTGACGTTTGGAATGTTTTGGATGAAAATGAAAAAATGCCCGAAAAATCTGATGCAATTGAATTAAAACCTTTGGCTGACAAAATTGAGCTAAAAAATGTTTCTTTCAACTATGCCAATGACGAAAAGCAAATTTTGCACAATGTTTCGCTTACCATTCCAAAAGGTGAAATGGTTGCGTTGGTCGGCGAAAGCGGCGGCGGAAAATCCTCGCTAATCAAGTTGATCCAAAGGCTTTACGATGTTTCGGATGGAGAAATTTTGTGGGATTCCATTGATTTGCGCGATGCAAAAGTTTCAAGTTTGAAAAAACAAATTGCACTCGTTACACAGGAAACCATTCTTTTTAATGACACCATTCGTTACAACATTACTTACGGCAAACCTTCTGCAACCGATGCCGAATTGATCGAAGCGGCCAGAATTGCTTTTGCTCATGATTTTATTGAAGAATTGCCTAACGGTTACGAGACGATTGTCGGCGAACGCGGAATTTTTCTCTCGGGTGGACAACGCCAACGAATTGCGATTGCCAGAGCAGTTTTGACCAATGCACCGGTTTTAATTTTGGATGAAGCAACATCCGCCCTTGACGCTGAATCAGAAAGATTGGTGCAAAAGGCTTTGGCAAATTTGATGGAAAATAAAACTTCTATCGTGATCGCTCATCGGCTTTCGACGATTCGCAAAGCTAATAAAATTGTGGTGATGGAACGCGGAAAAATTATTCAGACCGGAACTCACGCCGAGCTTTTGGAAAAGGGCGGTATTTACAAAAAACTTTACGAATTACAATTTGCCCAAGAAGATGAGGCTTTGCCTCAAGTAAAAATTAAAAATTAAAAGGGTAAAAATGTGGACTTAAAACTTTAAACACAAAATCCAATTAACCATTAACCATGAACCATTAACCATTTTCTTCCATGTGTTTTTTCAGTTTTTTCAGGTCGGCATCAATTTTTTCCTTTGCGGCTTTTGAAACAATCGAAGCAGGCATCGGAAACTCAAGCTCTGCAACACTTTGCACTTGGATTTTAACTTTTGTTCCGGCATCTGCATCTTTTAATTCATAGCGAATTTTCATGGCAAATGGTTCATCCGCCGACATTTCCAACATTGCATTTGACTCTGATTTTGTAACCAAAGCAACCCTGGAAAAGCCTCGTCCTAAAAAAGAACCGACATGTTCAACCTTTGCACCTTTGGCTAAATTTCCCGGTGACATTGGGAAAACTCGGGTTAAACCCGTCATCCAAATCATATCGCATTTGGGATTAAACATAATTTCCGCAACCGCATCACGCGGACGCTCAATCAACACTTCTGCCCGAACATCAACTGACATTGATCTTTCTGCTCCAAATTTTATTGTGGTATTGCTGTGTCGCAAATATTAACAACAAGTTTTTTCCCTGTAAAGGTTAGAGAATCAATTTTAATATTTTGCAAGACTATATTTTCAAGCTACAATTCTGTAAGATGATAAAACTTCTCGCCCTAGACCTTGACGGAACTTTGCTTAATTCGAGCGGAAAAATTTCTGATGCCAATAAAAAAGCCATTCAAGCTGCTGAAAAAAAAGGCGTTTTGGTGACAATTGCGACCGGCCGCAGATTCCGCGATGCGCGTCCGGTTGCATTGGAAATTGAATTAAATGCACCTGTCGTCTGTCATAACGGCGCCTTGTTAAAATACGCAGAATCATTAGAAACTGTCTCGGTTGAACTAATTGATACCAACACAGTTTTTGAAATTCTGCGGGTCGGCAAAAGCTTTGGCGGCGATGCTTTGGTTAGTTGTAATCCTGATACCAAAGGAACTCTGCTTTATGAAACAATTTCGGACGAAAATATTCCGGTCCAAAAATATTTGGCTTGGTCAAAAAGATTACACGGAGACGAAGCCGAGGATGCAGTTCATAAAGTTGATTCTCTTTCAGAAATAGTTGGAAATGAAAAGGTCATCCATATTTCCTTTTCCGGTTGTTGTCAGCCAATGTTTGATTTACAAAGATTTTTAGAGGATGAATTAGGCGAGAGCGTGAATATTTTGGCTACTATCTATCCACAACTTGATTTTACTTTGTTGGATATTTTACCGCCTCACGCTTCAAAAGCCTTTGGATTGCATCAGCTTGCCCTCTCACACGGTTTTTCCGCTGAAAATGTTATGGCAATCGGCGATAATTTTAATGACCTGGAAATGCTCGAATACGCCGGAACTTCCGTTGTAATGGGCAATGCTGCTCCAGAATTACTTGAACGCGAAGAATTTTTTGCTACTGACAGCAATGATGAAAGTGGTGTTGCGGTGGCGATTGAGAGATTTATTTTGTAATGGATTTTAGGATTATGAAAAGATTTGCATTACTTTTTCAGATTCTTTTTTTGTGTATAACTTCCCTATTTTCACAAACTTCGCCAGAAGAAACTCGCATTGCATTTACCAACTATTATAAACTTGGAGATAAAAACGGAGTAATTAAACTTAAAGAGGCTTGGAATTTGTTCAGTAACGAAGGTTTTAATCGTGAAATTTCTGTTTTAATTGAACTAAAAGAAAGGGCAAAACAAAAAGCCAATAGTTTAGAAAATTGAGAATTGCTTCCCTCTCAAATTGACGAAATTAAAAAATCATTAGCAGAAATTAATGAACGAATTAATTTAATCGAAAAACAACAAAAGGAAAATTTTGAAAAAAGAAAAAATATTCTTGTTCAACCGCTTTTGGATAAAATTGAGACACAACTAAACCTCATTGCTGAACAAAATAATTTAATTATTCTTGACCTCAATGAACTTGATGAAAATGGTCAACTTCTTTATCTTGATGAAAAGACTGATGTTACAAAAATAATTATTCCAATTCTCAACGATTTTTTAAGCACAAATATCTTATTACCAACTAAATTTGATATTCCTCAACCTAAAATTGCCTTGCTTAATACTGAAATCTTTTCTGATGAAACTAAAGGAATTTATGAACTTGTTGTTTATCAAAAAGAAGTTGCTAAAGCTATGAAAGTAGAATTAGGAGAAAATCCAACTAAAGAACAAGTTGATTCTTGGAATAAATCCGAACATAAAATAAAAGGTTCTGAAGTTTTTGGAAAATTGGAAATGCTATTCAAACTTTCGCCAAAACAAAAGAATTTACTCTAATTATTGATCCGAGTAAAAATGTTCCTGCCAAATTGCAAAAATTCCCTTCTGATGACGTTACAAATCAGTTTATTTCTTATTATAATCAAATGAATCAATAATATTAGGAGATTTTAATGGCAAACAAAATTGCAGTAATTGAAACAAACAAAGGAACTATCAAATTCGAACTTCTCGAAGCAGATGCTCCGAAAACAACTGAAAACTTCAGACTTTTAGCCGAAAAGAATTATTACGACGGCGTAATCTTTCATCGCGTAATCAAAAACTTTATGATCCAAGGCGGTGACCCGCTTGGAATGGGTTATGGTGGCGAATCGGCCTGGGGCGGCAAGTTTAATGATGAAATTAATCGTTCTTCTGCGCTTTACTCAGGACCATACGCTAAAGGAACTGTCGCCATGGCAAATGCCGGACCTAACACTAACGGTTCACAATTTTTTATCATGCATATCGACTATCCACTTCCCCCGTCTTATACCAAATTTGGTCGTGTTATCGAAGGTCAGGATGTCGTTGATGCGATTGCTAATGTGGCCGTCAATGGCAGTGATAAACCGCTTGAACCTGTTGTAATGAATAAAGTTACCATCGAAGAAGGAATGTGGTAATAATTAAAACAAAAGGTAACTTACAAAATTGCGAAGTGTAATTCAACGAGTTAAAAGCGCATCAGTTACAGTTGACGGCGAAATTGTCGGAAAAATTGGGACAGGAATTCTAGTTTTACTTGGTGTTTCGGTTGATGATTCTGAAATAGATGCGCTTTATTTACTCGAAAAAACTTTGAATCTGCGGATTTTTGAAGATTCCGAAGGTAAAATGAATCTTTCATTGCTCGATATTTCGGGTGAATTGTTGGTTGTTTCGCAATTTACGCTTTATGGAGATTCCCGGAAAGGGCGTCGTCCTTCCTTTATCGAAGCCGCTCCCCCCGAAAAAGCCAATGCGCTTTATGAATACTTTGTATCCGAAGCAAAACAAAAGTTGTTACGGGTGGAAACAGGAAAATTTCAGGCAATGATGGATGTTGCCCTAATTAATGATGGTCCTGTCACCATTTTACTAGATAGCAATAAAAATTTTTAGCAAAATATTATGTTCAAAACTACTTTGAAAATCTTTACTTTGATTTTTATTCTGGCAATGTTCATTTCCTGCAATAAGCCAATTACAAAGAGTGCCGAAGTTAAAAAAGGCGTTAAACCCGTTGCCGATGCCGAAATTGCAATTGTTGAAATGGAACAACCGGTTTATGGTAAATTTACCATTGAATTTTATTCCAATATTGCCCCCGAAATGGTCAAACGTTTTAAAGAATTGGCAAGAGAAGGTTTTTATAATGGAACAGCTTTTCATCGAATAAATACGGCAGTTATCCAAGGTGGCGATCCATATTCAAAGGAAGAAAGTTCAAAATTAATCGGTTCCGGCAATTCAAATAAACCAAATGTTCCGGCGGAATTTAGCGATATTCCTTATGATACTGGAATTCTTGGCGCAGCCCGTTCAATGGATGTTAATTCTGCCAATTCACAATTTTTTATCACGCTAAAACGCACACCAGAATTTGATGAAAAATACACAATTTTCGGTAAAGTTATTGATGGAATGAATAACGTCCGCACTATTGCCGGTGCACCACGTGACGGAGAACGTCCGATGGAATCCATAAAAATTAAGTCAATTACTATTCAAACTAAATAAAAATTAGTAACTGGCACATTATTTGCACAAATATTTTAGGTTTTTTTGAAATTTTGGTTGATTAGTAATATATTTAATCAAATAAAAAAGCCCCCAATAATTCGGGAGCTGCTAGTCCAAAATCAACTCTTAACTTTTAGTTCATACCTAAAGCTGTTAAGACTTGATCAATAAAGGTTAAATTGCTTGTGCCTGTTTCACCATCTGCTAAAACAGACAAAGCAGTAGTTAAAATTAGCATTGAAGCTAATATTAGTGATCGTTTTTTCATTGATTATCTCCATTTAAAGTTAAATTGAGGCTAACTTGATTGGAAAGATTTGGGTTACATTGGAGCGTAACCCAAATATACAATAACATAGTTTAACAAAAATGTGTATATGAAATATACACTAGTAGAAAATTTAACAACTATTGAGTATTCCTCTTTGGTTGAAGCTGTCAGAATGTCAGAACAAACTCGTGATTTTGGGTTTGCTATTTCTGCTTTTAAACCCATTTGGAACGATATTGAACTTGACCCTGACTTCTCTTCTTTTTCTATTTATCAACAGGCGGAGTTATATCGGTTAGCTGGTTATTTTACTAGTAATTATGGGCATCATAAAAATCTAAAAAATTACCAAGAAAGAGCGAAGAATCTGCTTACCAAGTCAATCTTACTTTTTGAATCTTTAGGTGAAAATCTTAAAATAGCTGACGCCCAAAGCGCTCTGGCTATGTGCTATATTTTTGAAGGCGCATTTCCTGAAGCTGAATCTATTCTTGAACAAACTGCCCAGGATTTTCTTGAAAATCAACTTAACCTAATTTACCTTCAAAACCGTGGCAACCTAATACTTGCCAAAATTTACCAAAAAAAATATCAGGAAGCCCTCTCCATTATTGAATCTATTGAAATTCCAATGGAATTTTGCGACGACCTAAAAACCAAGTCCGTTTTTCATGAAAAAGCCGGACTTATTTACAGAGCAACTTGTCAATTTGATAAAGCCATTTGGCATTACAATAAATCAATCGAATTTGCCAAAGTTATCAATAATCATACTTACTTAAGCAGTGCAAAAAATAATCTAGCCTTTCTTTACAATAAAATTAGCAACTTTGAGCTAGCCCACCGGAACATTAATGAAGCCATTGAAATTGTTCGCCAGAATAATAAAATTGGCTGGTTAGCTCATTACCTTGATACAAAGGCGGTTATTTATGCCAAAGAAGGGCATCTTGAGTTAGCCCTCGAAACCATTAACAATGCCATTTCTATTTTTAGGAAAGGTGAAGATGCAAATGGTTTAACTGAATCGATTTGGAATAAATGTAAATTTCTTTTGAATTTAGACCGCAAAGAAGAAGCAATTACTTTGTTTGGTGAACTTATTCCAATTGCCAGTCAACAAATGGGTGAATTTGCCGTTAAGTTCTTTGTTAAAGAGTTTTCTAACCTTATCCACATCAAACATAACGGTTCATTAGAAGAAGAGGTTATTCGCTTTAAGCGAATAGAAATTGTTAATGCTATTCGGCAATCCAAATTTAACCTTTATGACGCTGCTGAACTTTTAAAAATACAACCCCAGGTTTTGATTAAAACAATTGATAAAGAATTTCCTGAACTTTACCAAGAATTGGATATTTTGCAACAACCAAACTTTGATGAAAACTTGGGACATGTCTCTCGCAAAAACAAAACCTCCGCCCCAAGAAATATTAGTGAAATTTCTTTGAACGATATTGAAATTAAATTTGAAGGCGAGGCTCCCCGCAATCCAAAAACCTTTTACTTTTCTGCCGAGAAAATGGTTGAAGCCTTTGGAATTTCCCAAGATGCCATTGTTTGTATTATTCCTGCCCATCAATTTATTCCTGATGAATTTGTTTTAATTGAAGATCCCTCAAAAAATATTTATACTTTTGGTAAAGTTAATTATGACAAAGATTTAGACCTTTATTTTTTCCTTTCCGAAGATGAACCCATTCCCATTTCACTTGAAGAAATAAAATTGATTGGCAAAGCTATCGGTTATTGCCCCTTTGATGAAATTCAAGAAGATAAAATTTTTATCCGTTCTTTTTAATTCCCTTTTTTTAATTCCTTTTTTCAACGCATTTAATTAATTAAAAAAATTCATTTTTTTTTAACTATTATTTGCAATTTAAATCGAAAGCCAATGTTTGATTTCTTTTCCATTTTGCGTTATTTTTCAAATAAATAGCCTCGCTCGCGTAGCTCAGTGGATAGAGCGTTTGCCTCCGGAGCAAAAGGTCGCAGGTTCGACTCCTGCCGCGAGTATTAAATTAAATTTC
>DAORIL010000100.1:0-14035 GCA_035438525.1 Pyrinomonadaceae bacterium | reverse complement strand
TATGTCCAATGGAGCTGTGTGATTCTTGGATGAACTGGGTGTTATTGCTTGGAACTTTGATAGTGACATTAGCTACTTCGGCAATTTTTCCGCCTGTTTCGCCGGTTAAAGCGATGGTTTTAATGCCGCTTTCATTGGCTAAATTGATAGCTTGCCAGACGTTTTGCGAATTCCCACTGGTCGAAATTCCAATTAACGAATCGCCTTTGCGTCCGAGTGCCTGAACTTGTCGTTCAAAAATTCCGTCAAAACCGAAATCGTTGGCGTTAGCAGTAATAAACGAGGTATCTGTGGTCAAAGCAATTGCGGCGAGCCCGGGACGGATAAAAGTTTGGCTCAAAATGCTGACAAATTCAGCCGCAATATGTTGGCAATCAGCTGCACTTCCGCCGTTCCCGCAGAGCATGATTTTATTGTCATCAGCAAGCGTTTCGGTTAAAAGTTGAGCGGCTTTTAAAATGTCTGCGAGACATTTTTCTGCCACAGCGCGTTTAATTTCAGCGCTTTGCAAAAGGTGATTTTGAATAATTTCTTCAAACATTGGTAATTTCTCTCTCAGTAATTTCCTTGATCAAATTGGCGGCTTCCAGTAAATTTCCAACTACATAATCGGGCGTGGTTCTCTTTTCTTCCAAAGTTCGTTTGCCGTAACCCGTTTGGACTAAAATCGTAGTTGCTCCAACATTTTTGCCAAGCTCAATATCGCAAACATTGTCGCCAATGACGAATGCTTTTGAAAGTTCTGCCTCAAATTCGGCGGCGGCATTTGTCGCCATTTCAATTTCAGGTTTACGACACTGGCAATCATCGTCAGGAATATGCGGACAAAAATAAATTCCGTCAATTTCCGTTCCTGCTTGGGCTAAAACATTATGTAAATGGTTGTGGATTTCGCCTAATTTTTCAATACCAAAGTAGCCGCGTCCAATAGCAGATTGGTTGGTGACTACCGCAATCTTAAATCCCAAATTTCGCAACAGTTTAATTCCAGCCACAGTTTCGGGAAAAAGTTCAATTTGTTCAGGGGACGAAAGATAATGTCTTTCAACGTTTATGGTTCCGTCCCGGTCAATTAAAACAAGTCGTGCCATTGCTAAATATTCTTCATATCGTAACGAGCCATCATCTTGTAGCCTTTCAAGAGTTCTTGGATGCCAAAATCAAGGCTGCGTTTGGCTTCAAATCCTGCTTCGCGTAAACGTTGATTTGAAACGATATAATTACGTTTGTCAGGATCACTGCCGATCTCGGCAAAATGGATGTAGAGATTCGGCACATATTGCTTAATTTTCAATGCCAATTCTTCTTTGGAAAGATTTGCATCATCCAGACCGACATTAAAGGGGCGTCCAATCATTTTTTCTGAATTTTCGATGCAATGGATAAAGCAATCGGCAATGTCGCGGATATGAACGTAATTACGTTTGAAGTCTTTTTCAAAAATTACTAAATATCCATCGGTAAAGGCCTTATAAGTAAAATCGTTGACCAATAAATCCAGACGCATTCGCGGTGCCATCCCGAAAACAGTCGCCAAACGCAAAGTAATTGCATTTGAATATTCGAGCCATTCCGCCTCAGCCTGAACTTTGGTTTCGCCATAGAGCGAAATCGGGTCTAACGGTGTTTCTTCGGTGCAGAAAACTTCGCCCGTTTGCGTTCCGTAACCGCTATTGGTGGTCGGATAAATGACCAGTTGATTATTGGTTAAATTCTGGCGCAGTGTTCGCATTGAATCAACGTGAATCTCGACGGTCAATTTCGGCTCGCGTTTGCAGGCAGGCGCGCCCACAATTGCCGCTAAAGGAATCACCACATCAGATCTTTGCGCCAATTCACCTAAAAGTTTTTCGTCGCGGACATCACCGAAAACGAATTCAAAATCGGGATTGTGACACAGATGAAAAAGAGTCCGTTGACGATACATTAAATTATCAAGCACAGTGACCTGATAACCTTTTGCCAAAAGATGTTCGCATAAAATAGAACCTAAATAACCGGCTCCACCGGGGATAAAAACTTTTTTAGACATAATTTAAGAATAAAGACAGGGGGAATTTTTACTTTAGTTCAAACAAAAACTATCTCAAACTTTGCTGTAATCAGTCAAGACGCTTGCTTCACCTAAAACCGTTTCGGGACTGATCGTTGAGTTACTGCCGATTTTACAGTTCTTCCCGATGATTGAACCTGTAATCGAAACCTTTTCACCCAAATGAGTTTCAGCCAAAATTACGCTGTCTTTAACGATAGAATTTTCGCCAACCAAAACATTTTCGCCCAAAACAGAATTTTCAATTTTCGCACCGTTTTTGATGATGCAGCCTTTTCCGATAATTGAATTTGGACAAATCTCAGCATTCGGAGAAATATCGCTTTCAGCACGAAAATCTTCGCCTGAAAATCCGCTAACTTTGTGATTTATAATCTCTTGATGAGCGAACAAATATCTTGGCGGAGTGCCGACATCGAGCCAGTAACTATCATCTACAAAGGCTAAAAACTTTTCGCTCCGTTTTAATAATGCAGGAAAAACGCCATATTCAAACGAGTAATTTTCGTTTTTTGGAATCAAATCTAAAACGCTCGGTTCTAAAACGTAAGTTCCGGCATTAACGGTTCGAGTCGAAATTTTCATCAAATCTTCGGCGGACGGTTTTTCTAAAAAATCTAAAACACGATTTTCTGCATCAATTTCAACTAAACCGTAACCGATTGGATTTTCAAGTTTTTGCAAAACAATTGTTGCAACGGCCTTTTGCTCTCGGTGATATTTTGTAACTTTTGCAATATCAAGGTTTATTAAATTATCGCCATTCAAAATCACCGTTGTTTGATTAATAAATTCTTCGGCAAATTTGACTGCTCCGGCAGTTCCAAGCGGTTCCGGTTCGACCACATATTTTATTTGGACACCGCATTTTTCACCGTTACCGATAACTTCCTGAATTTTGTCGGGTTGATAATTGAGCGAAAGAATAATGTCGGTAATTCCGGCACGTTTGAGCAATTCGATTTGATACGCCAAAATCGGACGATTGACCAGAGGCACCGCCGGCTTTGGTAAATTCAAAGTCAAAGGGCGCAATCGTGTGCCGAATCCGCCCGCTAAAATCAATGCTTGCATAATTTAAAACGGCGAAACAAAATCTTTGAATAACGGGGCATTTAAATCTTTTTCAGAAAGATGCGGCGTCTCGGCATTCCAGTTTATCCCAATTTCCTCATCATTCCAGCGAATTCCTCGCTCGCAGTCAGGCGCGTAAAGGTTATCAACTTTATATTGGACGATGACATTTTCGGTCAAGGTGCAAAAACCGTGTGCAAATCCGCGCGGAACAAACACGCTTTTACAATTTTTAGCTGATAAAATAATGGAATCCCATTTTCCGTAAGTTGCAGAATCTTTTCGCAAATCAACAAACACATCGAGAATTTCGCCTTGGACAACGCTCACAAGTTTAGCTTGAGCAAAAGGCGGAGTTTGCAGATGCAGCCCGCGAATCGTGTGCCGCTTAGCCGAAAGCGATTGATTTTCCTGCACCCAATCAGTTTGCACACCGTTTTCAGCAAAAACTTTCCGGCTGTAAGTTTCCATAAAATATCCGCGCGAATCGCCGAATTTTTTCAAAATGATTTCAAAAGTTCCTTCAAGTTTGAGCGGATTTATTTTCATCAGATGTTTTGTAAATACAAAATTTAAGGACTTTCGCATAAAGTTAAAAGCGTAAGTCCTTATTTGAAATTTTAGTCTGACCTTTAGTTTGAGTCAAATGAGTTACCTTTAAGACTATCCCTCAAGTTCCACACAACTAACGCATTTTACTTGAAAATTTCCGTCAAAAATTGCCAACTACTTCCAGATAAAAATAACTCATCACTGCCTGTGCATTGGCAAAGGTTGAAAAACTCAAAAGAAAAAGAGCGATAACAAAAACTCGGTGAAATTTAAGCATTGCGAATCTCCAAACAAAAAAGCATCGTCAATAAAAATAATTATTTTCGATGCTTCTCTAAACTTTTCATAGAATTAAGGTGTTAATTCTAATGATGCTTATCAATGTCTTAGGGTTTGCTGCGGCGGATTTTTAGAAAAGTCTGCGTTGACCTTCGACGACTTCCAAAATAATCATTTCCAATTCATTTTCTTCAGCCGTTTCACATTCTTTCAAAACTTCTCGCTTTTGAATTTCGGTCAGTTCACGCCAGGCCTTAGTTAATTCACGGGATTGATTGATGAGATAAATGGTTTGATTTGGAGTCATAGAAAGAATGAGAAATATTTTACCGCAAAATACGCAAAATACGCTAAAAAGAATTTCTATTTTTATCTAGACACTTTGTCCAAATGTCAGCAGATTATTATCCGGGTCGAGAATCGAAAATTCTTTTTGCCCCCAAGAGGTTGTTTGCATATCTCCGTTTGGGTGAATGCTTACTTGATTAGTTTGAAAGGACTGATACAATCCGTCAATATCATCGGTGCGGATATAGACCTGTCCATAATTTTCTTTGGGGTCAAGTTCTTTGAATTCAAAAAAATGAATTTGAATATTATCCTTTTGAATCATTAAATATCCTTCGTAGTCGCCGCCGTATTGAACGAAACCTAATTTTTCTAGGTAAAATTCTTTCGTCACAGATTTACTGCGCATCGGTAATTTCGGATTGATTTCTGTCAGCATAATTTTGTTTGGGTTTTAGTTAAGTAACAATTTACTCAAATTTAGCTTAATCTTTTTTGAACTGATAAACCGATTTATACAATCCATTCGTCAGGCTAACTGTTTCTTGAAAAAAAGCTTTTAAACAATCTATATTGTCAATGCTCATTTCTTTTTGAACACACAAAATATCTGCAATTCTATTCTTTAAATTCTCAGGATGTTGATTGCTTTTTTCTAAAATATCAATCGCCCGTTTATCACTGATCGGATATATTTCGTTTATGGCAAAAAGCGCATTGACAATATATTTAACGGCTCTGGTCAGGCAACCCACTGTATTGTAAATATCACGTTTCTTAAAAAATATATCGGCATGTAAGATTGTAAACTCAGCCAGCCACAATGATTGCTGAATTATCGCATTTTTAAGTTTTGGCGGATAGGTTTGAACTTCTGCTTTTAATTGAGCAATAATCCCGGTTTCATCATCAAGTGGAATACAATATTTTGTTTCGGCTAAAAAGAAAACGGAGGAAAAGCCGAATGGAGGTTGTTGCTCAAAATGGTTTTCCCATTCGCCATTTTTTGCTTTGGCAATTGTAGATTTTATTTGGTCGATATTTTTATAGATAAAATCAATTTGTCCGCAGGCTGTTTCTATCCAGGCACCGCCATTTACCCAAGGTCCCCATTCATAAAATCCTGTTACTGTTGGTTTTTCAATAGCATATTTTTCGGCTACTGCCCTGATGGACGCAATGTCAAAAGGCGAATTTTCAAAATAATAAATACCAATATCCAAATCTGATCTTTCAGTTGCATCTCCGGTTGCATAAGAGCCGCCTAAAACAATAGCAGCTACGTTTTCGAGTTGCCTTAAATCAGCTACAACGTCATTTAGTGTTTGTTCTTTTTCTACAGGTAATGTCATCTTCTCAAAATTTCAAAAGATTTTTATCAGCTCAATCGTGCAATCCTTTTCCAATAATAATTTGCGGCATACATTTTTCAATTCTTTCTGATCTCGTTTTAGATTGTTTGGGCTGCGAAAAATGAAGAAGATAGCCTTTTTGCCGTCCGGGTGTTAAGGCGAAAAAAGCATTTTTGAATGCTTCGTTTTTATCTAATTTATTTTGTAGTTCTTCGGGAATTGGATATGCCGAAACGTCCTTGAGTTCAACTTTCAAACCTGCTTTTTCTACTTTAATCGCTTCGTAAATATATTCTTTGATGACACTTTCCAAATTAACTATTTGTTGAACATCAGTGAAGCGAACGACACGAGCCGACTGCACATTTTCGCCTTGTTTACTCAAAATTCCATTGACATCTTTTAACAAAGCACCTTTGAGAAAACTAATCACGCAATTTTCTTTGAAGGCAGTTATCAAAATCACATTATTATTCTCAAGAGTGTAAACAGGTTGTCCCCATTTCAACTCTTCGGTCAGACCGCAACCGAGAACAATTTCGCGCAAAGCTTCCAATTCTTTAGTCCAATTATGAACTTTACATTCAGGTGTATTCGTCAATGCACAACGTCCGCACCCCGCACTGAGATATGTATCAACTTGTGGATTTATTTTACTCTTTATCATTGTCTGTTAGTTTGTCGTTAGATTTTACTGTGAATTGATTTACGAAATCATTTTTGCCAACTCAATTTCAAGTCTGTCAAAGTTTTCTTCGTTTTTATCAATGGCAAAGGGTTTTACTTTATTGCGTTCTTCTGCCGAATTAAAAACTTGTTTGAAAACGATCTTTGTCTTGCTGCTGGATACTTCTTCAAATGTTGCAACTACCTGAAAAATGGGTTTTGAAAAGCGTTTCCAGGCAATAAGTTTCGGTTTCTCAATTTTTATGAATTCACACTCATTAGAATAGTTTCCTCTTTCAGGTCCGTGCATTATAAAACTCCATTTACCGCCCGGTCGCAAGTCAAATTCGTTAAAAGTGTTCGTAAAGCCTTTCGGTCCCCACCAATTCTTTAAATGATTCGGGTCAGTCCAGGCAGTGTAAACAATGTCTATTGAAAAGTTTACAATTCTTGAACTGACAATTTCACAGTCAGGCGTTGTCGAAATAATTTCTGATGTCATAAATTCAATGATGCTATCTTCCACCATCGGGAAAGTTGCCGCGATAAGTTTCGCCGAAAGTTGGGATAGATTTCTTCAATCCGTTCATAAAATCTTCGGGAATCTCAATCGGAGAATTTTCGGCAAACGTCAAAAATTCCTTGATCGTCATAGGCGAATGCGTTCTTCCGCATTGTTCTTTGCGGTCTTCTTCGTAGGAGTAAACTTTACCCTCGAATAACAAATAACCTTGCTCGCCCCATTGGTCAACGCGACCGACCGTAAAATGCGGACAATCCAGATAAAATATATTTTCGTAATTTTCCATAATTAAGAGAAAATTAATCTCACATTTTTAATTAGTCTTCAATTGCTTCAATACCAAGTTCTTTAAGCCTTTCAAGATGCTCTTTCATTGTAATTAGCTGTTCAGGTGAATGTCCTTGCCAATTGATGACCTCGCCAACAACCTTAAATGGATGTTTTGAGCGGTAGGACATTGTTGGATTACCCGGAAATTTTTTATCAGTTAAATCGGGATCATCCTCAATGAGACCTGTCGGTTCGACTAAATAAATTCTTTCTCGTCCTTCACCCAGAGCAAGTTCGGCACCCCAAACGGCAGCATCTAAAGTCGCGGTCAGAAAGATATATTTCGCTTTTTTCTGTTTACCATAGTTTGAGTTAAATCCGGTTTCAATTAATTCACCGATCTTTAGGTCAACCTTTGTGCCATGGAAGAAAGTCTGGGCAAAAGGTCTATGAATAGTTTCATTCGATTTGCTGTTATCTTTATGTTTTTCCATTGTTTATATAGTTTTTATTTGAATTTATTGATCGTTTCGTTGGCTAACTCTAATGCTTTTGTAAAGTAAGACTCAATTATTTCTTTTTCATCATTTGAAAATGAAGCAATTAAATTTTCCGTGTTTTCCTGAAACTCTTTGTAAAATGGTTCAAAAATAGCCATTATCTTTTCAGAATCCGGCACAATATTTACTTTCCGCCGGTCGCTTTTATCAAACTCTCGTTTGACCAGATCTTTTTTTTCAAACCTGTCTATCAAACCTGTCACGGCGCCTGTGGTCAGTCCGGTTAAGTCGGCAAGCTCGCCTGCTGTCAACGCACCTTTTTGTAGGAAAAAACCTAAATATTTGTGGTCAGTTCCCGAAAACCCTGCACTTCGGGCAATAGTTTCGTGCATCTGAATCGAAATATACGCATATTTTTGTGTCAACTTTCTTAAAGATTTAATTTTATCGTTATCCATATTTTATCTTGGCTGCTTAATATCTTAGCTGCTAAGATAAAATATAAAATTTATGTTGTCAACTTTTTTTGAAATTTTTGTGAATTTTGAAAACTATCAATTAAAAAGACGAAGACGAGACTTCGTCCAATTAATAGACAATTTAGAAATGAATTGACGAAGCGGCTTATTTCCGTAGAATCTTTTCCATCGACTTTCCTTTCGCCAGTTCGTCAACTAACTTATCCAAATAACGAACTTTTTGAATCACCTCATCTTCGATCTCTTCGACGCGATAACCGCAAATTACACCCGTGATTTTTGAAGCATTCGGATTGATATTTGGTGCCTGAGCGAAAAAAGTCTCAAAATCGGTTTTATCATCAAGGTGCTGCTGCAATGTTTGCTCGTCGTAACCTGTGAGCCAAAATATAATTTCATCGACTTCCGCCTTTGTGCGATTATTCTTTTCCGCTTTTGCAATATAGTGCGGATAAACGCTTGCCAAAGACATTCGGTAAACTCTTGTATTATTTGGATTCATACTTTAATGTTTTATTTCGTAAATTAACTCAACGATTCCGCTTTTATAGGCAGTTACGTCTTTAAGGTGCAAGGCTTTTTCTTGTCCGATGTGATCAAAAAACGGTTTTCCGCCGCCCAAAATGATAGGTAAAACAGAAAATCTAATTTCCTTCGCCAGATTTAAGCGAATGAATTCTTTGACAAGCATTGCTCCGCCGACCAGCCAAACATTTTTGTAATTCGGTTTAAGTTTATTGTTTACAAGTTCATTCAAATCGCCTGAATAGATTTCAACATTCGGTCTTTCGATCGGCAAATTTCTGCTGGTGACAACGATTGTCGGCATATCTCCGTAAGCCCAGCCGTAATCTTTTGAAAGTTCCAGAGCAAGTTCGTATGTGTGCGAACCCATCACGTAACAATCTATGGTTTTAAGGAATTCTTCCGATGCTTGTTTGGTTAATTCGACACCTTTTTCGTAGCTGTCTTTTGTTTCAAACCAGGAAACGCTGTTATCCTCTTTGGCGATCATTCCGTCAAGGCTCGAAACCATATGTATCGTAATTTTGAATGTTTCCGTTGTCATTTACTTTTTACATATTATATTTAGGAAGATTATTTCGCTGCACTGTTCTGTCAATCATTTTTCGGTTTGTAACTCAAAACAGTTTTGCCGCCTGAATAGAGTTTGGCTGATATTGGTTCAAATTTCCGTATTCCGTCAAATGAATTAAAAATAGTCATCCCATTACCTATTGCAGTCGGATTTAGAATCAGATGATACTCGTCAATTAGTCCTTCTTTGATGAGAGATGAAACAAAACCTGCACCGCCGACAACAATAATGTCTTTTCCGTTTTGATTTTTTAAGTTAGCGATTTCTTCGGCAAGAACTCCTTGTGCCAAAGTTGTGTTGTTCCAGATGGATTTGTCAAGAGTTTTGGTGAAAACTACTTTTGGAATATCAGCCAATTTTTTTGCAAATGGATGCTCAGGATTGCTAATGGCAGTTTTCTCCCAATGCTCTATAAATCCGTCTGCCAATTTTCTGCCAAGCAAAAGAGTGTCCGAAGAATCAAACTGGGAAGTGAGAAACGACAAAAATTCGTCATCCGGATTCCAGGTCATCCAATCATTTTCTCCATTCGGTCCGCCAACATAGCCGTTGATGGTCATTTGCATTGATAATTTTACTTTTCTCATTCTTCTCCTATGAATTTAAAATTTCTGAAAATATTTTTTATTGTTTCGGTGACTTTGCATCGAGAAAATCGTTGATTAGCGGAACGATTGTTGACATTCGATTAATCAGCGTAACGTGTGTCGTGTCGGGCAAAATTGCCACTCTCGATGCCGGACGCGGCTGGATGTCGCCGTGAATTTCGCCTCCGCCTTTTAGTCGGAACATTTCTGCGATGTGTTCAAAACTGACACCATCCACATCGCCGTGAATGAAAAATATCGGTGCTTTGGTGACTTTGAATTTGTCGGCACCGAAATCGTATGGTCTCAAAGCCATTGCTTTGATGTGATTGAAAAAATCGGGGAATTTATCGGGATTCGGGTTTAGTTTTTTCCATTCGGTTTCGGTTGGCGTGCCTTTGAACATTTCCCAATTGAAATTCAGCCACACGTCGTCTGCGGCTTTAACCCAACCATCACGCCGGATCGGAGCGGAAATGCTGACAACCTTTCGCACCTTTTCGGGATGGCGAATTGCAAGCTGCATCGCCGTGCCGCCGCCCAGACTGTAGCCGATAATGTCCGCATTCGGAATTTTGAGGTAATCAAGCAGCGCAGCCACATCGTCGGCAAGGTTTTCGTAAGTAATATCGCGTTTGATGTCGGCGGTTCGTCCGTGTCCCTGCATTTCAACGGCGATTACTTTCCGCGTTTTGGAAAGTTCATTGATCCAATCGCTCCAATCGCCTGAAATAGCCATAAATGCACCGTGAAGTAAGACCACAGGCTCGCCGCTTCCGTGAATTTCGTAATACATTTTCAGTCCGTTAACCGGTGCATAGCCCGTTGGCGGTTTTTGTTGTCCCGATACAATTCCCGACAGGATGATAGTCAGAAACATTGAAAGTAAAATAGCTGTGGTTGTTTTCATTTTTCGTTTGTGTAATTAACACCGTCCCGGATTGCAGCGGCAAGTATCTCGGTGTTTATGTCCTTTAATTTCCTAAACTTAATACAATAGCCTGTGACGCTTGCTTTGCCTATATTTTTCCCGTAAGTATTGGCTAAGTGAGTTTTATCCTCAAAACCGAGAATGTAAACGGAGATTCCGCTTGTATTGACGCTCAAACCGATTTGATAAAAATCTCTGGTTGTTCCGTCGGCGTATTTCATAGTGTAGAATCCATAGCCGATGTTAGGGTTAGAAACGATTTTACCTTCGCTGTTTTTACCATCTAGAAACCATAATTTGCATTCCGGCATTATTTCCAAAATGATGCGATGAAGTTCTTGTATTTGGCTCCGCTTTGATTCCGGTTGACTGGCAATGTAATTTTTGATTTGTTCTTGAACGGTCATTTTTACTTATCTCTTGGATAAAGCAGCCAATAGATTTTCTAAGTTATCAATCGTCATCTTGAAACCTTCGACAAATCCCATTTCAAGCATCTTTTCCATCCGCTCCCTCGATTCATTGTAAATAGTGATTTTTACTGTAGTTATGCCGGCTTTTTCGCTGAAATCGTAATTCCAATCAGAACCCGGCAATTGCGGATTTTCATCAGCGTCCGCAAAGGCATTGAACATTTTAAAGTTGGTTTTTGGGGTAATAGAAGTATATTTTTGAATCGCCCAACGCTCTTGTCCATCAGGGCTGACCATCGCGTAAAACCTTTTTCCGCCAACTTCAAAATTCATATGTTTTGTTTTTGATGCCCAAGGTTTAGGTGCGACCCATTGATCCAATAGCTCCGGTTTGGTAAAAGCATCCCACACCAACGATTGGTCAGCAGCAAATTCTCTGGTTATAACTACCGTTTTCGCCGCTTTTTCAACGGTAAAATCAAATAGTAAATTGTTGTTCATTTTTTCTGTTCCTTCATTTTTGATAATAAATCGTCAAGTTGGTTGAAACTGGTTTCCCACATTGCGCGAAACGGTTCGATAAAATCGTCGATTTCTTTGATTTTTTCGGGATTTAGATGGTAGTAAATTTCTCTGCCGTTTTGCTCCTGTTCAAGCAATTCGCACTCGGTAAGTATTTGCAGATGTTTGGAAACCGTCGGTCGTGCTGTATCAAAATTCGCGGCGATGGCACCTGCTGTCATAGATTGTGCCGCAACCAATAAAAGAATTGCCCGTCTGGTTGGGTCTGCGATGGCTTGGAAAACGTCTCGTCGTAAATTCATATATATGTAGTCACTTAACTACAAGTATAATATATGATGTCAAATGGCTACGCAAATGGTGAATTGTGTATTTTGATAATTAAATGATTTTGAAGTGGGTAAGACTAAATGATGCTTTTTCACTCTATCAGGAATATTCCCGTAATAAATACCGCTTCTCGTCGCCTTAAACTCCGCATACTTTTCCGCCATTCTGACTACGAGATTTTCACTTCCATATGACCTTTATTTTTTTGTCGCTTATTCGCCAATTGGTTCCCAAAGCTCTATTTTGTTTCCTTCCGAATCCATGATGTGAATAAACTTTCCATAATCGAAAGTTTGAATTTCATCAACAATCGTCACGCAGTTTTCTTTTAGTTTACTGACGAGTCCTTCAAGATTGTTTACCCGGTAGTTGATCATAAATTCCTTTTTTGAAGGGGCGAAATATTCACTTCCTTTTTTAAACGGACTCCATTGGAGCTGGTTAATTTCATTAGGTTTGTCTATATTTCTAAATTCAAAAGTCGAACCATATTCATTGGTTTCAAGCCCCAAATTCTGTCTATACCATTCTCTCGTTTCTGCTGGATTGTCGGAAAAAAAGAAAATGCCGCCGATTCCTGTGACCTTTGGCGTTGTGTCGTTGGCTGAAGCTGTGCCTGCCGTTTCGTTTTTTTGTTCTTCCATATATTTGGTTTTTTTTAGTTATTGAGTTGAAATTTGTAACATCATTTACCATTAAAAACTAGGCAAAAGAAAGTTGATAAAACCAACCTGAATAAGAGTTTAACTAGCTGCTAACTGTTACTTGTTTACGATTAGCTGGAACTAATTAAGATTTGAAGAATGTATCATAGATGAAACAATATTGCAAGCTGTCAAAGAAAAACGAAGCTGAAATTTTGTCAAAATTAAAAGGGTAATAATGATCGCATCCACTTTCAGGAACATACCCCTAATAAATTTTCGCGCCGTTTCCTAAAATTTTCTACTATTCCAACTGTTAAGATTATCGTTTCCCATCATAAATCTTCAGCATTTTTTCTTTGTTTTCCACGCCCCACGTCGCGAATTTGTCCAAAATCGGAGCTAAACTTAAACCGAAATCGGTTAACGAATATTCGACTTTTGGTGGGACTTCGGTATAAACCTTTCGATTGAGTAGATTTACGCTTTCGAGCTCACGGAGTTGGGCAGTCAGCATTTTTTCGGTAATGTTACCCAAAGCCTTTCGCAATTCACCGAAACGCATCGTTTTTTCGTTATAAAGCTTCCACAAAATTCTGCCTTTCCATTTGCCCGAAAGCAATTCGATTCCAGTTTCGACAGGGCAGAAAGAAATTTTTTCGTCTTTGCAATATTTCTTCATACTTTCTATTTGGATAGTATAGTCTTAATTTGCATATACTAACATCAATGAATGTAAAATTCAAATTATTCGAGGGAAAATAAAATGAGTTTAAAAGATGTAAATGTTGTAAATGCAAATAATAAGAAGCGTATGGCGATTGTTATCGCAAATCCGGCGGTTTCGACCACAACCGGTTGGAATGTCGGATTTTGGTGGTCGGAATTGACTCATCCGTTTTATGAATTTACCGAAAAAGGTTACGAAGTCGAGATTTTTTCACCTGATGGCGGAAAGTGCGAGCCTGACGCGATGAGCGATCCGCGAGATGTCAGCGGATATTCCGCAACTGATTTAATTTCAATGGGTTTCATCCATACGCCAAGCCTTTTTTCATTGGTTGAAAACACAAAAAAAGTTGTAGAAATTGAGGTTGAAAAATTTGATGCAATCGTGGTCGCGGGCGGACAAGCCCCGATGTTCACTTTTGAAAATGCGACGGATTTACACCAAAAATTTGTCGAGTTTTACGAAAAAGGTAAAATTGCGGCGGCTTTGTGCCACGGCGTAGCAATTCTAAAGTATGCTAAACTCAGTAACGGTGACTATTTAGCGAAAGGAAAGACCGTAACAGGATTTGCGAATGTCGAGGAAGATTTTGCCGACGAAGCAGTTTGGAATTACGGAATGTTGCCGCGTGACAAACACATTATGCCTTGGCGAATTGAGGACGAAATGAAGACAATCGGAGCAAATTACGTCCAAGCCGGAATGTGGCGGGGCTTTGCGATTCGGGACGGAAATTTGATTAC
>DAORIL010000099.1:0-14075 GCA_035438525.1 Pyrinomonadaceae bacterium | reverse complement strand
AAACCGTAGCGCTGACTGATATAAAAGTCGTCCGTTCCGTGTCCGGGAGCGGTATGAACCAAACCCGTTCCGGCATTTTTATCGCTTTTGGAATCTTCGTCACCTGCTGAATTGTCGCCCAAAGTAACGTGATTACCGAGCATCACCAGCGAATCACGCTCTAACCAGGCGTGTTTGCAAAGTAATTTATCTAATTTGTCGCCTTTGAATCTTGCTAATTCTTTTGAACCGTCAAAGCCGCATTTTTCTGCCACATCTTTAACCAATTCGGTAGCAATGACATAAACTTCATCGCCAACTTCAACCGCCGAATATTCAAAATTCGGATTAACCGAAATTCCCAAATTTGCCGGTAAAGTCCAGGGGGTTGTTGTCCAGATGATAAATTTGACGTTTTTTCCGGCAAGTGCTGAATCAATTAAATTTGCCTCGGATTTGAGCGGAAATTTGACATAGACCGAAGGTGAAACTACATCTTTATATTCGACTTCGGCTTCTGCCAATGCCGTTTGGTCATAAACGTCCCAGTAAACCGGACGCGCTCCGTGATAAACATAGCCGCGTTCGACGAATTTTCCGAACAGACGGGCAGTTTCCGCTTCGTATTCGTGCGACATCGTTAAATACGGAGTTGCCCATTCGCCCAAAATTCCAAGCCGCTGAAAATCGCGTGTCTGATTATTCATCGCGGTCGAAGCGTGATCGCGGCAGATTTTGCGAAAAGTATTGGTCGGAATTTCTTCTTTATTTTTACCTTTTTCTTTTAATTTACGCTCAACGTAATTTTCAATCGGCAAACCGTGGCAGTCATAGCCCGGAACATACGGCGATTGAAAACCCATCATTGTGCGGGATTTAACGACAAAATCTTTCAAAATTTTATTTAACGCCGTGCCGATGTGAATGTCGGCATTAGCATACGGCGGACCGTCGTGCAAAATAAATTTTTGCTTGCCTTGACGCGATTCCTGAATCGTTTCGTAAAGTTTTGCGTCCGTCCATTTTTTCAAACGGGCGGGTTCTGCTTGTCCCAAATTCGCTTTCTGGGAAAAATTTGTTTTAGGTAAATTAACGGTTTTCTTTAGTTCTAAAGGCTCAGACATATAAATTATTAATTGTTAATGGTTAATTGTTAATGCAGCAAAAGAGAAATTTTAACATTCATCAATAAAATTCAGTAATGCAAAATAAAAAATCCTTAATCTTTCGACTAAGGACTCACGGCACAGCAAGATTTTCGTTCCAACTTATCTGCCGTTGTCCTCCAAAATGCTAATGCTAATTATGATGTTAAAATTTTTCATCGCTTTCATTTATCGCAAAATTTAAGATTTTAGTCAATGAAAAAGCCCGATTGCAAATTTATCGAATCGGGCATTGAAAAAATTATTCTGAAAACCTTTTACGGATTCATACAAATTCCGCTTGAACAAGTTCCGACGCAGAGTGCGCCGCAGAAAGTGCAACCAACAATTCCCACAGGAAACGAGGGAACAGTGTATCCGTTTTGCACATCATAGCATCCCGCAGGAACAGGAAATCCGAAAGGCGAGGAAGCAGGGCAAAACACCAATCCGGTAGCGCAAGAAGCCGCCGCAACTGCACTTGGCGCAACAATTGAAGTTATAATTGGCAGAGCCATCGCCGTTGCTAAACCGACTTTGCGAATCATTTCCCGCCGTGATTTTTTATTCATCGAGCCATTTCGAGGCTGATAATTTTCGAGCAAATTTTCTTTGTTTAATTGCTCAAGTGCGATTTCGATAAATTCCAGCGGAATTTGTTCGTTTGATTCTTTTTGAAACTGCGCGGCTATCGAAGTTAAATCATTTTGACCATCACAAAGTTGCCAAATGATTGAAGAAGTTTCGTTGAGACAGAAAACTTTATTGGTTTTTAAGTCGTAAACTAAAACCTCATCTTTTATTGATTGCACTAAAATATCCCGCTGACGGGCAATTGGAAAAATATCTGATTTCATTCGGATCTCCTTAATTTTCAACATTTGTGGGATGTTTCAATTAAGAAGTGACTTTTTGGTGCAAAACGTAACGATAAAAAAAACAATACAAATAAAAAACTATGCTACAAAGCAACTATCGCATTGTTTATACCATCATAATTATACCTACAAATTGCTTGCTTACCCACATTAAATCAAAACAACTTGAGTTGTATCAATAATTTATAAAAATATGGATAAAATCACATTTTTTGTAAAGTGTCTAGGATTAATTTTAGTTTCAGCACTTTGCAATTTAGCCCAAACCCCAACACCAACGCCAATCCCACCCGATGAACCGATTAAAGTTTTTACCGAGGAAATTCATCTTAATGTCTCTGCTCAAACTTCCAATGATAAATTTGTGCCAAATCTCAAAGCAGACGATTTATTGATTGTCGAAGAGGGAACTCCGCAAACCATTACCAGTATGAAAAAAGTTCCTGCCAATGTTTTACTGTTGCTCGATACCGGCACGGAATTGAATTTTGTCAAAAGAAATTCGATGACGCGGGTTTTAGCCAAACTGTTTATTTACAGTCTTTTACCTGATGATACTCTATCTGTGATGCAGTATTACGACAAGATTGAAACCATTTCCGATTGGACAAAAGACTTTCAATCAGCCATTTCGCAATTGGACAAAAAAATGTTTTCGGGTAAACGCTCACGTTTTTCCCAAGCCTTAAACGCTTCAATCAAATCTTTTGAATCGCGTCCGCTGGAAAATCGTCATTTGGTGCTGATTACCGATGGATTGGACAATGTTTCTGATGAAGCCGAACGCCAAAAAGCCTTGCAAAATCTGGTTGCGGCAAATATTACGGTTCACGTTTTGAGTTATACGCAGCTGGAACAGGAAAGTGCAAAAAAAGCTTCGCGCCGCCTCAAATTAGGCGATGGCAAAACGAAAGATAGAATTCCTGACGAAGTGCTGGAATCAATTCTGCAAACCATTCCTGAAGTTCCTGATAAGGTCAGTATCAGAGAAACAATGCGGTCAATGTATAAATCACAGGGAATTGTGCTTTTTGACCTTGATAATGAACGGCGAAAGTTAATTCAGAAAAAAGAAGAAGCTTGGCATCAGAGTCAGGAAAAATTGCAAAGTTTAGCCGAAGATACAGGCGGAATTTTCCAGGCTCCCGAAGAAACCGAGACAATGCTGAAATTAGCCGGGAGAATCGCAAACGCCATAGATTCAACTTATGTTGTTACCTATCTCCCGACTAAACCCGTAGTAGATTCACAGGAAATTCAATCACGCAAAGTAAGAGTCAGTTCACATTGCGACGGAGTAGAAATTCGTTCCAGACAAAAGATCGTTTTAAATTCAAAATTGCCGTAAATATTTCGTTGAAGTTAAAATCTTTTAAGACCAAACGCAAATTTCGTTAGTCTAATTCAAACGGAGGACTTTAATTTGTGAAAACATTATATCTTTTATTCATCGTCATTTTATTTACATCCAGTTGTTTTTCCCAAAACTACCGGACTTTTAACATCGAAGGCACTGAACGGAAAGCGATCATTCACGAAGGCGAGGCAAAAACAAAAAAATCCCCTGTCCTTTTTGTTTTTCACGGACATGGCGGAAATGCCCGTTTGGTCGAACGGCGGTTTAAGTTTCACGAGGCTTGGAAAGATGCGGTAGTTGTTTATATGGAAGGGATTCCCGGCATCGGAATGTTGACCGATAAAGAAGGCGTGCGAAACGGCTGGCAGAATAATCCGGGCGATGTAAATGATCGGGATTTGAAGTTTTTTGATGAAGTTTTAAAACAATTGCAAAAAGATTATCAGGTTGACGACAAACGAATTTACGCCGTTGGACATTCAAACGGCTCACGTTTCGTCAATGTTTTATGGGCGGCTCGGGCTGATAAATTTGCTGCTTTTTGTGCGGTGGCAGGTCCCGGCGGCATAATGATTCAAAATGCACCGCCGAAACCGATCTGGATCAGTATGGGCGAAAATGACCCTATCGTTCCGATTGGATTGCAAAAAAGATCGGCGGAAACTGTCAAAAAAGTCTTGAAAGTTGATGAGTCTAAAGGTGTAACTAAGGGCGAAATTACCATTTACAAAGGTATCAACGGAACTGAATTAGTTATCGAAGACCGTAATGCCGGACACGAATTTCCGATAGAATCAATTCCGGCAATAGTTGATTTTTTTAAGCGAAATATCAAAAATTAACAGGTAAATTTCCTCACTTTAACTTTTGCAAATCCGAAAAACTAACAAATCTGTAGACAACTGGTGAACAAAAGGTTGAATCGAAAGCCTTTGTGAGTTAATCTTAGGAATTGCAAACCCTCATAGAAAGGAGTGTATGACTTTATGAAAAGTAATGTAATTTTGTTTCTGCTGTTAGCTTTTGGTTTATTTCAGACAATTTTTGCGCAACAGGTTGTTAGTGATTCATCCTCGCGCGGATATTTGCTCGGACCCGGTGATGAAATTGCTGTCAAAGTTTTAGGCGAATCGCAGTTTGATTTTGAGGCTGCCTTAGACGAAAACGGCAGTATTGAAGTCCCGTTTTTTGACAAACCTTTTTCGGCAATGTGCAAAAACGAGCGCGAGATAAAAACCGAAGTCACGCAAATGCTGAGTAAATATTTAAGAACACCGCAAGTTAGTGTTAAAATCAAAGAACGTAAAAGCCGTGCACCTTTAACAATTTATGGCGAAGTCAGAAATCCACAGCAATTTGTCTTGATGCGAAGATTCCGTTTAAGCGAAGTAATTGCTGCCGCAGGCGGTTCAAATGATGAAGCAGGCGGCGTAGTTCAAATTTTTCATACTCAACCGCCGATGTGTGGTAATCCTGATGAAATTGCTGACTGGAAAGCTCAAGCTGCCAATATGAATGGTGTTCCTTCAAGTCTTTACACTCTGAGTAGTATTAAACAAGGAGGTGAGGCATCAAACCCCGTAGTTTATCCGGGCGATATTGTCGTAGTTGAAAAAGCTAAACCTGTCTATATTGTTGGTGAAGTTAGAAATCCGCAAGGCGTTTATATCAAAGAAAACGGATTATCTTTGATGGAGGGGATTACACTGGTTGGCGGACTAACCCGTGAAGCGAAATCCAAAGATATAAGAATCTATCGGTTAAAACCTAATTCAAAAGATCGTGAAGAAATCGCATATAACTATGAGACGCTTCGCAAAGAAGGCAAACAAGTAATGCTTGAACCATATGATATTATCGAAGTAGATAAAGTTAAGAAAAGCCTTGCCCAAACAATCTTTGAAATTGCAATCGGTGGCGGAAAAGCTGCTCTTACAGGGCTTC
Source organism: Pyrinomonadaceae bacterium (assembly GCA_035438525.1). Lineage (GTDB taxonomy): Bacteria > Acidobacteriota > Blastocatellia > Pyrinomonadales > Pyrinomonadaceae > JAIBCC01. The sequence continues at coordinate 8,772 of DAORIL010000099.1, read as the reverse complement.
CCGGCGGCGCTACACAGCGAATTCTTTACTAAATTTTTTGGTCATAAATTAACAATTAATCATTTTTTTCAAAAGGAGTTAGGCAATTTGTCTAATTCCTTTTTTCTTGTCAATTAGAATAAAGTTGGCGTAATATTTAGGTGTTTCAGATTCTTTATTGGAGTATTGGCTATGAAATTTTCACGTTGTTTATTTATTTGCATTGTTTTTCTTTCAACTATTTCGATTTTTGCTCAAAGCGAAACTGAAAAAGGTGTGGAACTTTATCGAAATGGCGATTTTGATGAAGCAATTAAGGTTTTGCAAAATGTTGTCAAAACAGATACAAAAGACCGTCAGGCGTGGCTTTATCTGGGATTGAGTTTTGGGAAACAAGGGAATGATAACGAAGCTCTAAAATCATTGCACAAATGGGATACTATCTCGGAAAAACCAAAGAACGAAAAAACTAATGGAAATGATGGATTTAAAATACTTTCGAAACCTCGTTCGATTTATACGGAATTAACCAGACAAAATCAGACTCAAGGAAGAGTAAAATTGATCGTTGAGTTTATGGAAAGCGGGAAAATCGGATTGGTTTTTGCACTACAAACTTTACCCGACGGTTTAACCGAAAATTGTATTTATGCAACGCAACAGATTAAATTTCAGCCTGCACAAAAAGATGGCAAACCAATTCCTGTCGTGAAAACCATTACTTACGATTTTTCAGTTTTCTAATGCTATTTCCTTTCAACCCGAATCACAGGCGAATTTTTTTTCTCGCTGGTTGCATAAATCTTTTTACCATCGCTTGAATAACAGACGGCTTCGCCCTGTTCGCGTTCGCCAAGATCAATTTTAGTGACGCTTTCTTTCCAGATATCGTCAAAGTTTTTGGCGTTTTTCGGCAATTGAATTTCATACGCGCCAAAGTAATCGCAGAGCACGATTCGTTTGCCGTCGGGCGAAATTTCTCCGCCAGTTAAGAATCCGTTTGGAATCGCGGGAACGCTGACGCTTCCGACGTTTTCAACTTTTGCACCGATTTTGAAAACTTGTGATGCGCCCAGCGTTTTTTTAGTTAAAACATAAATTTCGCCTGTCACCGGATGGACTAAAAGTGTTTCGGCATTAGGGTTTTCGCCAGAATAACTAAATTTAAACGCCTCGGCTGTTTCGGTGTTATTCGGATTCTTTTTGCTGGATTTTTTGTCGGCTTCGGTAACTCTCGGCTCAGCAACTTTGTAAATTGTAAATTGGCTTTTGCTGTTGCTATTGTTGCCGATGTCGCCAAGATAAAGAAAACATTTTCCCGATGTATCTTTAATTGTCGCAATGTCTTCCCAATCGTTATTTTTTGCGCCGCTTACCTTCCAGGTTCCCAGTTTTTCGCCTTTTTCATTGATAGCGTAAATAAATTCCGAACCGCCCGAATCGTTATGAGTCCAAAAAACGCTTGGGTTACAACGGGAATTAACTAATCCACTGCTTTCAGTTATTTCGGAAGATTTGATTGTCCCGACAACTTTTGGCTTTGAGTAATTAGAGAGAGAATTTTCCTTATTTTCATTGGTAGAATTTGAATTATTTGTGGAAACTAATCCGCAATTAACGAAAATCACAGAAATTGCAAAAATTACTGTGACAAATAAAAGTTTTTTCGTTATATTTTTAGTCAACATAGTTAGCCTATCGCATTATAACGTCAAATTGTTCGCAATGTTCACAAGAATTTTTCGTCAAACTAAAAACAAGATTTCAACGTAAGCTTTTTATATGATTGTGGGTTTTGAATGGCTGATTGATGCCAGAGATTGTGATGAAAATGCTTTGCGCGAAGTGGAAACACTTCGTCATGTTTTTGCACGCATAATTTTTGATCTAAAACTAAAAACTATCGGCGATGGGATTTGGCACAAATTTGACGGCGAAGGCGGGGTGACGGGATTGGTAATGCTGACGGAATCGCATCTTGCTTGTCATACCTATCCCGAACATGGGACAGCTACTTTTAATCTTTATTGCTGTCGGGAACGTCCTGAATGGGATTGGTCAGAAAATTTAAAAACATTGTTGGGAGCAAAAGAAGTGAGAATCGAAAGAATTGTGCGGGGCGAAGAACCTGTGACAAAAAATTTCCCCAAAGTAAATTTTGGCGAAGTTGAAATTCGTGATAGAGGCAGACTTCCGCATTGGGAAAAAGAAGATGGAATCTATTTTGTAACTTTTCGCCTAGCAGATTCTTTACCACAAAATATTTTGCAAAATCTTAAAGCAGACCGCGAACAAACTGAAAAAGTTTTAGCGAATCTTGACCGTGAATTATCTTTTGCTGAAAAGCAAAAAATTGACAGACTGTTTTCAGAAAAAGTTGACGAATATTTAGACCAAAATTTTGGCGAATGTCATTTACAAAAACCTGAAATTGCCCAAATCGTAGTTGATGCGATTAAACATTTTGACGGAGACCGCTATCATCTGTTCGCGTGGTGTATAATGCCAAATCACGTTCATCTGGTTTTTCGAGCGATTCAAAAAAATAAATTAGATGAGATTTTACATTCGTGGAAATCATTTACTGCCAATAAGATAAATAAGATTTTGGGAATAGATGGAAAATTTTGGCAACGTGAATATTACGACCATTTAGTTCGCAACCAGGAAGAGTTTGAAAACATGATTCAATACACCCTAAATAATCCAAGCAAAGCAAACCTAAAAAATTGGCAATGGGTTTGGGCGTTTGAAAAATATAAAACTGTTGCAAAACGGTAACGCCAGCATCTTGCTGGCTGTCTGGATGGCATCTTGCCATCCAATCAAAATAAGCGTCGGCTGGAAGCCAACGCGACAGCCGTCTGGAAGACGGCGATACATTTGTTTATGAGCTTTTTGCAAGCCAATTGTCCATCTTGCGCCGCGCCGATTGAGTTTAAATCAGGCTCTAGCATCGTTATTGTTTGTCCGTTTTGCCGTTCGGCAGTGGCGCGAACTGACCGCGCCCTCGAAGACCTTGGAAAAGTTGCGGAAATCGTTCAATCCGAATCGCCTTTGCGAGTTGGGTTGCACGGAATGTGGAACAATCAGCGTTTTGAATTGACCGGACGCGCCCAGCTTCGGCATCAACTCGGCGGAACCTGGGACGAATGGTATGCCACTTTCGGCAACGGTTGGGTTGGCTGGATGGCTGAGGCGCAAGGCAAATTTTACTTAACTTTTTATCAACCAATGCCGCTTGGTTCTCAGCTTCCTTCTTTTCAAGATTTACAACTTGGGCAAACCCTTGACCAGATTCCGAGCAAAACGCCGCTGATGGTGGCAGAAAAAGGTGTTGCCACATCGGTTGCTGCCGAAGGCGAAATTCCATACAAATTAGTTCCGAATGAACAAAGCGAATATGCCGATTTAGCCGGAAAAGACCGCGCCTTTGGAACAATTGATTACGGAATGAATCCGCCGTTTGTCTTTGTCGGACAAGAACTTACTTTAGCCGAATTAGGTTGGGCAGATTTAAAACCTGCCGAGCGCAAAGCTCCGCGAGTTGCGGCTGCCGGAATGGGCTGTCCGAATTGCGGTGGTCCGATAAATTTGCAAATTCCCGATAAATCCGAGCGCGTCACTTGTCCGAACTGCGATTCCTTATTGGATTGTAACCAAGGCAAATTGTCGTGGATGAAATCGCTCGCGCCTTCGCCTGATGCCCATAAATTCGATTTGGAAATTGGTGCAGAAGGAACTTTTAACGAAAAGAAAATGCGGATTCTCGGCGCAGTTGTCCGCAGCGTGACTGTCGAGGGAATTAAATATTTTTGGCACGAATATCTGCTCTATAATCCTGCAATCGGTTTTCGTTGGTTAGTTCATAGCGAAAATCATTGGAATTTTGTCGAGCCACTCAATGTGGCGGATGTCACCGGCGCAGGAACAACAGCGCAGTATGATGGGAAAAATTATAAACTTTTCCAAGACGCAAATGCCGTCGTTGAATACGTTAAAGGCGAATTTTATTGGCGGGTCGAACAGGGCGAAACTGTTCGTGTGATTGATTACATTTGTCCGCCGTTTGTGATTTCTAACGAAATGACAGGCAACGAAATGAATTGGTCGCAAGGCACATACACCCGCATTCCCGACATCGAAAAAGCGTTTGGTGTGGCGGATTTGCCAAAACCCTGGAATGTTGCGCCGAATCAACCTTTTGAAGGTTCATTTTGGTATACCTGGGCATTATTATTTTTAGTTGCTTTGTTGGTTGTGGGGGCTGTTATGATTCCTTTGAAAATGGAATCAACCGCTTTGTATCCGACACCAATTACACTTCCGCCGTTACCTGCCGAAAAAGGTTCAAATCCTGTTTTTACTGAACCTTTTGAATTAAAACCGCGCAGTAATGTGGAGATTACGATCAAAGCTCCGGTTAATAATTCGTGGGCTTCGTTTGATGTGGATTTTGTAAATGAAGCAAATAACGAGGTTGAGTCAGTCCCGTTGGACGTTGAATTTTACAGCGGTGTCGAGGACGGCGAAAGTTGGTCGGAAGGTGCACAGGAAAAAAGCACCTCATTTTCATCAATAGAGGGCGGAAAATATCGTTTGCGGATTGACGGACAATGGCAAAACTGGCAGCAACCTTTGCCTGTTACGGTTTCAATTAAACAAAATACTTCGAGCTGCAATTTCTGCTGCGCCTTTATTTTACTGCTTTTTGGACCAATTTGGGGAATTATTAGAAAATGGATGTTTGAAGGAAGCCGTTGGAGTCAGAGTATGTTTAATTCCAGCGGAGCTTTAAAGGGAAGTAGTGACAGCAGCAGTGACAGTTGTTCAAGTTGTTCGAGTTGTTCAGGAGATTAGGAGTTAGGGATTATGGGCTTAGGTGTTTAAGTGATTAAGTTAAGGTTTGAGACATAATTCTCTAATCCCCGAATCCCTTAAATTCCCTAATCCCTTAACACAAATATATGTCGAAAATTCTTTATACACTTTTTGCGATTGGGGTAATCGGAGTTTATTCGATTTCAACCTTTATGGGCTGGGAATTTGGCAGTTCGGGGAAAAATTCATTTTTTGGTGGAGTGCCGTTCTTGGGCGGCGGTTATCGTGGAGGAAAATAATAAATGTTGAATATGCTGGCTTTTTTGATTGTTGATTTAGACAAACTTTTACCGGTTTTGCTGACGACCGTAATTTTTGTGGCAATTGGTCTGGTTGTTTTTGCGATTGCTTTTTTGGTAGTTGTTTATGTTTCACCTTTTTCAGTCAAAAAAGAGATTGAAGAAGACCAAAATACATCGTTAGCAATTATTATCGGTTCGATCATTATTGGCATAGCGATAATAATTTCTGCTGCAATTTCAGGGAATTAATTGAATTGAACAAGATTGACAGGATGAGCAAGATGGATTGTTCTATCTTGTCCATCCTGTTTATCTTGTTTGAGATTTATCAATGAAACAAGTTCCGCTTTTATTTCTAAACGTTATCATCATTGCTACTTGCGGTTTGATTTATGAACTGCTGGCGGCAACGGTTTCTTCATACGTTCTCGGCGATTCGGTTACACAATTTTCAATCATCATTGGAATTTATCTTTCGGCAATGGGCGCAGGTTCATGGCTGTCTGGATTTTTAGATAAAGGTTTAGCGCGAAAATTTATCGAAATCGAACTCGCCGTTGCGATCTTAGGCGGACTTTCTGCTCCGATTCTTTTTCTGGGATTTGCTAAACTCTCTTATTTCAATCTTTTACTTTACGGAGTTGTTTTTGGGATTGGCACGTTAGTCGGTCTGGAAATTCCGCTTTTAATGCGGATTTTGAAAGATGAGCTTGATTTTAAACAGCTTATCTCCAGAGTTTTAGCTCTTGATTATATCGGTGCATTGGTAGCTTCGCTATTATTTCCGATGTTCTTCGTTCCAAGATTAGGTTTGGTCCGCACCTCGTTGGTTTTCGGGATTTTGAATGCCGTGGTAGGAATTTGGGCGACGTGGATTTTAGAAGATTTACTCAAACCGACAGTCGCCAATATCCTGCGAATAGCAGGTTTTTTCATAATTTTACTGCTGACGATTGCGTTTATCAAAGCCGATTATATTACGAGTTTAGCTGAGGATTCACTCTTTGTTGATAACATTATTTACACCAAAAGTTCGCCGTATCAACGAATCGTTGTGACCAAAGGCAAAACGGGTTATTCGCTTTTTCTGAACGGAAATTTGCAGTTCAATTCGTTTGATGAATACCGTTATCACGAGGCGTTAGTGCATCCGGCATTTGCGGCTTTTGGTAGTGACGCAAAAAGAGTTTTAGTGCTTGGCGGAGGCGACGGATTAGCAGTGCGCGAGATTTTGAAATATAAAAGCGTCGAAAATATTACGTTAGTTGACCTTGACCCCGATATGACGAATGTTTCCAAACGGGTTCCCGCTTTAGCCGAACTGAACAAAAATTCGTTTGACGATCCGCGTGTTCACGTTATTAATGCTGACGCTTTTGTCTGGCTTGATAACAACGAAACCGAACCTTTTGATGTGGCAATCGTTGATTTTCCCGATCCGAATAATTTTGCGCTGGGCAAACTTTATACTTCTCGTTTTTACAATCTCCTGAAAAAAAAGTTAAAGCCTGATTCGGCAGTTGTCGTTCAATGCACTTCACCGTTGATGGCCCGGCAATCTTATTGGTGCATTATCAAAACGCTTGAAGCTGTTGGTTTTACGGTCAAACCTTATCAAACGACTGTTCCAAGTTTCGGCATTTGGGGCTACGCTCTGGCAAAGCTTCAGCCGTTCGATGCTCCGAAAAAAGTTCCTGAAAATGTCGAACTCAAATTTTTGAGTGATGAATCGCTGGCGCTGCTTTTTAATTTTACGGCGGACACTGCCCGACCAAATGAAGAAATTGAGATAAATCGCCTTGATAATCAAGCACTTGTGAGATATTACGAAGCCGAATGGCGCAGATTTGAGTAAAAATTGCGCTTTGACTTTCCCAAAAAAAATCAAACGGATTTGACAAGAGACCAAATTTTTTATCTATTATTGTTAATGGTTTGGTTTGAGATCTGATTTTGAACCGCCCGCCTATAATTCCAAAAATAAGGACATAAAAATTGAACAAATTTTCCCAATTGATTTGTGTATTGGTTTTTCTGTTGATGTTTTCCGCCTGTGGAAAACTCAATGATAATACGTCTGCGGCAAATATGTCTCCCGCGGAATCTGTAAATTCGGTGAATACTAATCAGCCGAATCCTGTTCCGGCAAATGTTGCTACGCCTGTTCCAACGCCTGAATCAACTACCAATTCGCCGATCGGAAAATTTGATTTCAAAAATTATACCTATCCATTACCGCGAGGTTGGCAGGATCAGGATGGCGAAGTCACTTTAGAAAACGGTAAATCACCAGTGGTAATGTCCGAAGAAGAAAAGAAGATCGGTGCAAGATTTGTCGGCACAAAATACGGTGATGTCACGAGCGACGGGCAAGACGAAGCCTTTGTGGTTATCAAAATCGAAACAGGCGGTTCGGCAATTCCGCAAATGGTTTATGTTTTTGAATGGAAAAATAATGCTCCTGAGTTAATCTGGGCTTTTCGGACAGGAGATCGTGCTGACGGCGGTTTAAAAGATTTACGGGCGGAAAATGGAGAATTTATTATCGAACTTTTCGGACAAGACCGTTATATTTTCGGCGATGTTGAAACAATGAAAGTAACGGGCGACGAAGAAAATTTATGTTGTCCGACCTATTTTACCCGCAATCGTTATAAATTGACCGGAACCAGATTTGTTTTGCAAGGCAAACGCGAAACTTTTTCCGTTGCTGACCCAAATGCTCCGCCGGTTGAAAATATGGGCGATAAAAAAGCAGAAGCTACAAAGAAAAAATAGAGTATTTTGAACTCTAAACTGCCGAATCTGAACCACATATTTTGTTCTTAGATTACCTCGTGTTAGAATCTCCGCAGTAACGCAATCTAATCAATTTTGGAGAAAAATCAATGTCGCATTGTTTCGTCAGGCTCGGACTTTTCCGTTGGAGCCTCGGTCTGTCTGTTGCTGTCGGTCTGTTTTTTGGAGTAATTGCAGTTAATGCCCAAAACGGCACTCGAATGTTGCGGATGCCGACCGTCAGTTCAACTCAAATCGCTTTTGCATATGCCCAAAACATTTGGGTCGTGCCCCGTTCGGGCGGGTCGGCGCGAAGACTGACGAGTTTTCAGGGACAATCTTCAAATCCGCATTTTTCTCCTGATGGAAAATGGATCGCGTTTAGCAGCGAATATGCGGGAAATCAAGACGTTTATTTGGTTTCGGCAGATGGCGGGGAGCCGAAAAGATTGACTTGGCATCCCGGCGCAGATTTGGTTCAAGGATGGACACCTGACGGAAATCGATCATGTTTTCTTCGACCAGAGCCACCTGGTCGCCAAGCGGTGCACCGCGTTTTTGGACTGTTCCTACGGAAGGCGGAGTCGAAGAACCGATGGCACTTCCGCGTGGATTTCAAGGGAAAATTTCTGCCGACGGGGCAAAAATTGCCTATCGGATGAACAACTCTTGGGATGATGAACGGCGAAATTATCGCGGCGGACAGAATCGTCCGATTTGGATCGTTGATCTGAAAAGTTACGATTTAGTGACTCCGCCGTGGACTGATTCAAAAGACATTGACCCGGTTTGGATTGGCAGCACAGTTTATTTTATTTCCGACCGCGACGGTGTTCAGAATGTTTGGTCTTACGATGCAGCTTCAAAAAAATCAACTCAGGTCACGAAATTT
>DAORIL010000098.1:0-14114 GCA_035438525.1 Pyrinomonadaceae bacterium | reverse complement strand
GATCTGCTCAAGAAAAAGCAATTATCACCTCCGGCCGGCAAGGCATTTCATCCGGATTTGGCGAGATTTTCCAAGAACGGGCGGTTTTTGTTAAGCCCGCTACAAGACACATTGATTGATCTGAGCGCCAATAAGTCGCTTTTCCTCGAATCCAAACCAAATGACCAGTGGTTCAACTTGGGCGAAAAGGGGCTGCTCAAATTAAGCCTCGATCCTGCCGGGGCTATCCAAGTGATCGGTTTCATTAAAAGTCCCAAATTGCCGTAAACACCCGTCAAAATCTCCGCCAAGTGTTGTTCGGGCTTTTTTAAATTCTACTTCGCCATCAATCCAACCTTGCATAAAAATCGGACAAACTCTGTCTCCAACTTTAAATCTGGTTACGGAATCCCCAATTGAAACAATTTCTCCAGCACCATCAGAAAAAGGGACCAGCGGCACTTTTAAACGGGGATTATAGGTTCCTTTTATCATCATTAAATCACGATAATTTAAAGAAACTGCGCGGAATTTTACTAAAACTTCATTTGAGGTTGGAACCGGAAGTTGGCGTTCGACCAAAGCTAATTCCTCTATTCCAAATTGTTGTATTTCGTAAGCTTGCATAGAATTTTTTGCTTAGAAAACCCATAAAACTTATTTGTTCTATGTTTTCCAAACATTTCAAAAAAGAAAATTATCCAATCATCAGGAAGGATGCCATCGAAATCGAACCTAATTCTACAGTATCATTAAAAATTCTAACCTTTTCCAACTCATTTTGTAAGCCTAAAACATAGATTAGCGGTAAATAGTGTTCAGGAGTTGGAATAGCTAGTTGAACTTCACTTCCTAAAATTTGATAGTTAACCAAGTTTTTGTGGTTGTTAGTTAAAACCAAATTTTTTAGGGTTTCATTGGCATTAATAGCCCAGTCATTTCCTGATTTACTTCGAAAGTTTATCAGGCGCAAATTATGGACAATATTACCGCTTCCAATTATTAAAACATCTTCATTTCGTAAAAATTGTAATTCTTTTGCCAATTCATAATGAAATGAGGCAGGTTTTGTCCTATCTAAACTTAATTGGACAACCGGAATATCCGCCTTTGGATAAAGATGCTTGAGCACTGACCAACTGCCATGATCTAATCCCCAACTTTCATCAAGTTGAATTTTTGTTTGCTGAACTTTAGAAGAAATATTTTGGGCTAATTTGGGATTTCCGGGAGGATTATATTGAACATTAAAAAGTTCTGGGGGGAATCCATAAAAATCATGAATTGTTCGCGGATTCGGCATTGCAGTAACATAAGTTCCGATTGTTTCCCAATGAGCAGAAATTACCACAATTGCTTTGGGTTTTGGGAGTGTTTTTCCAAGTTTTTGCCATTCTTGCGTAAATTCATTTTCCTCGATGGCATACATCGGATTTCCGTGACCGACAAAAATTGTTGGAAACATAAATTAAATTTGGTTTTTGGAATGGGGATCTTAATTGGCAATCAAAATCCCCAAAGCCATGCAAAATCAAGCAGTTGCACCTAGACTTTTTTGTAAACAGCCTTCAATTAACTCAGCAAAATCTGATTGGATGGATTGTTCCTTATCAGAATTGTATCGTCGCTGGATCAATTCATCTCTTTCGGTCTTTTCGATTCCAGAGGCTTTTAATTCCAAAAAATATTCCTGAATTGCACGGGGGCGTGATCCCCATTTACCTAAAACTTGAAAGGTTTCGGCATCTAAACAAATCAAAATCGGAATTGCCCGACCGCCATTGGTCAAAAATTTGTCCATCAGATCTAAATTCTCATCACGCAATAAATAACGAGTGTTGATTAACTGGTTTTGTTCCGCAATTTTTTCAATCGCCGGAATATTTTGGGCTCCGTCACCACACCAACCTTCTGTAATAATCAACCAATTTAACGGTTTTTTGAGGGCTTTAATTTTTTGGACAAATCCTTCATCCAATTTTATTGTTTTTTCAAGGCGTTTCATCCGGTGGCGGTTTAATTTACCAAAATAAACTCGACTTTCTGATTGATCTTCGCCGGTAGTTTTACCTTGAGAGAGTAATTCATCAATCTTATTTAAATACTCCTCAAAAGTCATTGCTTTTTCAAAAAACTCTTTCATATTTTCTGACCGCAAAATTTACCACAAAAAAATTGAAATTTTGCGGCTCCTATCAATATTTATTTTTTTCGCGGGGCTTTCAGATTTAGTTTGAGAACAACTTCATCCCTGATCAAATCATCCGCTTTGCCTGCATAAACAATCCCAAAATCTTTACGGTTAATTGAAAACTCAGCATCAACCGCGACTTCGGTAGGCGCAACTACTATTTTCGCCGGAAAAGAAATGGATTTTTTCACACCCCGCATTTCTAAATCGCCAGTAACATTATAGTTGTCAGCACCTTTTGATTTATCTTCTTCAATTTTAGTTGAAACAAAAGTGGATTTTGGAAACTTTTCGACTTCAAAAAAGTCACCGGTTTGTAAATGTTTAGTTAATCCATCAGAATCCGTAAAGACTGAACTCATCTCAATATCAACTACGACCTGACTTTCAGGGACTTTATTATTCACTAAATCAATTGTTCCCGAAAATTTGTTAAATCCGCCATCGTGTTTTCCTGTAACTTTTGAACCGATAAAACCCACCTTGGATGATTCATTATTAAAGGCAATTGCTTCACCTTTTGTTTGTCTGGTTGTTGCAGTTCCGGTATTTGTAGCGGTGTTTGAATTGTTTACGGTTGCTTTTGGTTTGTTGTCTGCAGGGTTTTCACAAGCTGTCAAAAACAACCCAAAAGCTAAAACTCCAATCATTAATTTGTTCATTACGTTTCTTCCCTTATTCGTATTTTTTATTTTTCAATTATTTAATTTGCGGCAATTTTCATCATTAAAAGTGTCTTTCTTCAGTTTTTGTAAAATATCCGCCAGACTAATTTCACTAAGACTTGTCTCAATTGCTTTATCAACTTTGGTTTGAACGTCGGTCAAAACCTCTGAAATATTGCAACTAATTTGACAATTTGAACCTTCGGCGGGGCTATGTAATGAAAAAACTTCCCCCATTTCTACAGCTTGATAAATTTCCCAAAGCGAAATGTCTTTGGCATCTTTTTTGAGCCAACTGCCTCCGCTCGCACCTGATTGAGACTCAATTAAATTTGCTTTTGACAATTCACACATTAAACGTCGAATGACCACCGCATTTGTTTTAACTAAACAGGCGATAAATTCCGATTTTACCGGCTTTGATTCATAATTTGCCATCAAAGCTAAGGTATGAACTGCAATTGCGAATCGACTACTACTTGCCATTTTTATTTGTAACCATTTTGGTTACTGTAACAATGATAGTTACAGACCAAAGATTTGTCAAGTCTGATTTTTGTGATCATCATCTTATTGAAAATTCAGGCTAAAACATGAACCAAAGCTTCTTCTAAATTTTCGAACTTAAACTTGTAACCTAATTCTTCTAAACGTTTTGGCACGACCCTGCAACCTTTTAACAGAAGGTTTTCGCCCATTTCACCAAACATTAATTTGACGGCAAATTCAGGAACACTGAGGATTGTTGGTCGGTGTAAAACTTTGCCCAATGTTTTGGTAAATTCGTAATTTGTCACCGGGTTTGGGGAGGTTGTATTGAATGCTCCGCTTATTTCATTTTCTAAAGCAAAATGAAAAACACCAATCAAATCATCAATAGTGATCCAGGGAAACCATTGTTTTCCCGACCCAAGTGCGCCGCCAACTCCCAATTTAAATGGGGTCAATAATTTTTCAATTGCCCCACCCCCTTTGGATAAAACCACTGAAATCCGAAGCCTGACAACCCGAGCAAAGGATTCTGCTTTTTGGGCTTCAATTTCCCAATTAGAGCAAAGGTCTGCCAGAAAACCGACCCCTTTGGGCGAATCCTCCGTCAAAATCGTATCCCCCGTGCTTCTCCCATAAAAGCCTTCGGCTGAGGCAGAAATGAATATTTTGGGTGGATCTTGGCATTTTTTTAGTGCTTCAACTAATAAACGTGTGCCTTGGACCCGACTTTCAACCATAATTTTTTTCTTAGCCTTTGACCAATTTTCCGAAGCTATATTGTCACCAGCTAAATGAATAACCGCATCAAATCCTTCTAGTTTAGTTTGTTCAGTATCGTTAAAACCCTTTTCGGCATCCCATTGAATTTCATCAGCGGATTTTGAAGGTTTACGAACAAGTTTAAAAACTTTGTGATTTTTGGCAATTAAAGTTGGAATCAAAGTAGTGCCCACCAACCCGCTGGGACCTGAAATCAAGATTTTCATATTTGGAAATTATTATACTAAACTCAGACCACAACGACCACAAAATTTGATGTGTGGTGGATAAGATTGACCGCAGCGCCGACAAACAATTTCAACCGGACGCGGATAATTCGGAGGCGGATTAGATGCAAAACTAGGTGGCTGGCTGATATGAAGGTTTTGAGTATTGCTTATATTTAGACCACAACGCCCGCAAAATTTTGAACCGGTTGGAAGTTGTGTCGAGCACCTTGGACAAGGGAATCCCGGAACAGCAACTGATGGAGTAACCATTGCAAATTGTGAATTCCCGCATTTCCCGCAAAATTTTACTCCGTCAGCAAAACGGGCTCCGCATTTGGTGCAAGCCACAATACCCGGCATCACACTTGATTGTCCGGCACTGCTACTTTCACCCTGTGAGGATGGATGACTCGGACTTCCGGCATTTTTTAACTGGGCTAAAATTACCTGTTCATTGGCATCATCCCGAACTTCAATGATTCTTTCATCATCTTTTTCGCCCGTTTTAGCAACCCGTAAAATATGACGACCAACTGGAATTGAACTTAAAACGAGGGTTTCTGAACTTCCAATACTTCCTTTTCGTTCATCGTCAATATAAACCTCAGCTCCCATCGGAGCCTTGATAACCAATCTGGTTTTGCCTGCATTGTTGGTCTCTGTAATATTTTCATCAGCAGCTTCTAACTCGGCTATCCATTCGGCAACGGTCGACGGTCGTTTATTCGCCTCCCTTTCCAGGGCTCGCATAATGGCGTTTTCGACACTTTTCGGGACATCAGTTCTAAGAGTTGAAAGGGGCGGAGGTGTCTGCATAATTTTTTGCATCACCAATTGCATCATATCACCGCTAAATGGGGTTTTGCCGCCTAACATCAAATAGGCGATTGTTCCTAACGCATAAATGTCCGCCCGCACATCAACTCCTAATTCCGGTTGCATTTGTTCCGGCGACATAAACTCCGGGGTTCCAATAATTCCGCGTGAAGATGGGGTGGCATTAGAGGAAGTATCTGTAACAGTCTGGTTTACTATTTTTGCCAAACCGAAATCACCAACTTTGACAAAACCATCCGCGCCGCTCGCCCTTTTTTTCATCATAAAAATGTTGGCTGGTTTCAAATCACGGTGCAAAATCCCAACTTCGTGGGCGGCTTCGACCCCTTCTGCAATCTGTTTCAAAATGTTGATAGCACGTTTGACCGGTAGAGTTCCTTCGCGCCTTAAAAGGCGATGGAGTGTTTCGCCTTCCACATATTCCATTACTAAATAGAATACACCCTCTTGGGTTTTCCCAAAGTCAGTAACATCTACACAATGCGGATGGTTAATTGAAGCGGCAGATTTTGCTTCCCGTTCAAAGCGGGCAATTGCCTCACCATCCTGTAAATCCTCGCTGTTTAATAAATCAGGTCGAACTGTTTTAACGGCAACTCTTCGCGTTCCCAGATTTTCATCGCGTGCCAGATAAACTTGTCCCATTGCGCCGCGCCCTAATCTTTTCTCCAAGTAATATCGGGTAGCCAACAACAGATTTCCCGGCAACCCAAACCTGGTCGGATTTTGGTCGTTGGGACAAACATCAATTCCGTCGGGGTAACAGGTATCACATTTGGCGCATTCTCTCATTTATTTGTTATTTTCACTTTAAGTCCCTAATTTTCCAAACTCAGAACGCAATTTGGGACAGCATTTTGCAAGTTTTTTTTAATAATTAGCTAATTGTTGCAAGTATCCATTAAAATTTCGCTTCATTTCTTCCAAACTATCCCCGCCAAATTTTTCGCGCATAGAATTAGCTAAAACTATTGCTAACATTGCTTCTCCAATGACTCCCGCGGCTGGAACTGCCGTTACATCTGACCGCTCAAAAGCCGCTAATTCCTCTTTTTTAGTGTCAATATCAACGGAACGGAGCATTTTTTTCAAAGTTGCAATGGGTTTTAAATAACCGCGAACCCGCAATTCCTCCCCATTTGTAATTCCACCTTCCAGTCCACCAGCTCGATTGGTTGTTCGTTTAAATTCCTCCTGAAAAACGATTTCATCGTGCACTTGTGACCCTAATTTCTGAGCATTTTGGACACCTTCGCCAATTTCAACGGCTTTGACGGCTTGAATTGACATAATTGCCTGTGCAATTCGGCCGTCCAATTTTTCTTGCCAGGAAGTATGTGATCCAAGTCCAATTCCGACATTTTTGGCAACTACTTCAAAGATTCCACCAAGGGTATCTCCATTTTCTTTAGCCTCGTCAATTAACTGAACCAATTGAGCCTGAACGGTTTCATCTGCCACGCTCAATAAAGAATCGGATTTTATTTGGGAGATTTCTTCCCAAGTTTTCTCCAAGGGAATTTCAGGTAAATTTCCAAGTTTGATGACATGTGAACGGATATCCGTGCCAAAATTTTCCAATAATTGCTTAGCAATCGCCCCGCAAGCAACTCTGGCAGCAGTTTCTCGTGCCGATGCCCGTTCCAAAATATCGCGTAAATCTCTAGTTTGGAACTTTTGACCGCCCGCTAAATCAGCGTGTCCCGGACGCGGACGTTTGACGATCCTTGGATTTTTCGGTTCTTTTTCGATAGCTTCTGCTGACATGATTTCGGTCCAATGAACGAAATCTCGATTTTCAATTAAAAGCGTAATTGGTGAACCTAAAGTTTTTCCATGCCGCACTCCGGTTATTATTTCGGCTTTATCAGATTCAATTTTCATCCGCCCCCCACGTCCATAACCTTGTTGTCTGCGCCAAAGCTCGTAATTAATTTTATCAAGGTCAATCGGAACACTGGAGGGCATGCCTTCAATAATCGCCACTAAAGCCTTTCCGTGAGATTCGCCTGCTGTTGTAAATCGAAAAAACATAGATTGTTAATTGTTAATTGTTAATTGTTAATTGTATTTTATTTATAGTTTAACTTAAATTTTTGTTATTGAAAAAAGTAGTAATTTTATTAATCAAGTGAAAATTTCAGCAAGTATCATAGTCTACAACGAAGAGGATAACATTGAAGAACTGTGCCAAACAGTTGATTGGTGTGATGAAATCGTCATTGTTGATTCAAATTCAAGTGATAAAACTGTTGAAATCGCCCAAAAATATACTGATAAGATCTTTCAGCACGAATTTAAAGGATATAAAGACAAACACGAATTTGCGGATTCTAAAACGACAGGAGATTGGATATTTTGGATAGATGCTGATGAACGGGTTACACCGGAATTGAGAAAATCAGTTGAAAATTTGAAAAAGCTAAATGAATCAGGTTTGGCGGATGGATATCAAATAGCCCGAACAACCTGGTATTTAGGACAATGGATCAAACATTCGGGTTGGTATCCGGATTATCAGATGCGACTTTATCGCAAAAGTGCCAGTTATTGGGATGGGGTTTCGCCACATGAAACAGCACGGGTAAAAGGAAAAGTAGAAAAGTTAGAGGGCGAATTTTTGCACTTTACTAAAAAGAGTTTAAGCGAACATCACAAAGTTTTAGATAATTATACAAATTTAGCTTCGGAATATTTAGTTAAAAACGGAAAAATCGTTGGGGGATTTGGCATTTTCATTTATTCCATTTCTGCCTTTGTCCGAACTTATTTTTTGAAGCAGGGTTTTAGAGACGGTGTGCCGGGTTTGATAATTGCAATGTTCACCGCTTATAGTGTTTTTTTGAAATACGCTAAAGTTTGGGAAAAAAATAACGTAAACGAATGAAAACAATTATCCTTTGCGGGGGGCGCGGAACAAGACTTGGTGAACACGGCGCAACTGTCCCCAAAGCCTTGATCAACATTGGAGGCAAACCGATAATCTGGCATCTCTTGAAAATATTTTCCAGTTTTGGACATCGGGATTTTATCCTTTGTTTAGGTTTTCTAGGTAACAAAATTAAACAGTATCTCACTGAAAACAACGAGGATTGGAATATTGTTTTCGCGGAAACGGGATTAGATACCAACACCGGCGGGCGGATCAAAAAGGTTGAAAAATATTTACAAACCGATGAACAATTTTTTGTAACCTATGGAGATGGTTTAGCAAATGTTAATTTAAACGATTTACAAAATTTTCATCATTCGCACGGAAAAATCGGCACGTTAACTGCTGTTCATCCATTTTCAAATTTTGGCATTATCAAATTAAATGAGGAAAAGTTTGTAACAGAATTTCAGGAAAAACCTCGTTTGAAAGAATGGGTAAATGGCGGTTTTTTTATTTTTAATCGCCAAATTTTCAATTATTTAGATGAGGATTGCGTTTTAGAAAAATATCCGCTTGAAACTTTGGCAAAAAATAAAGATTTGGTTGCGTTTGAACATACAGGATTTTGGAAATGTATGGATACTTTTAAAGATAATCTTGAATTTAACCAAATTTGGGAAGCAGGAAATGCAGATTGGAAAACTTGGAAAGATTAAATTATGGATTTATTTTGGAATAATCGAACAGCTTTTGTCACCGGAGCAACCGGATTTGTCGGAGCGCACGTTGTTCGCCAATTAGTTGAGAAAGGGGCTAAAGTTGTTTGTCTGCAACGCGATAACATTCGCTTAAACTCATTGGATATATTCAATTTACGAAACAAAATTACCGTCATTAATGGTTCTGTTGAAGATTTTGTATTAATGGAGCGAATCCTCAACGAATATGAAATCGATGCGGTTTTTCATTTAGCCGCCCAGGCTCTGGTAGGGGCAGCCAACCGTTCACCTCTTTCTACTTTTGAAACCAATATCCGTGGAACCTACCTTTTATTAGAAGCCTGTCGGCAAAGCGAAACTGTCAAAAGAATCGTCGTTGCCTCAAGCGATAAAGCATATGGTTCCCACGATAAACTTCCGTATCAAGAAGATTTTCCCCTCCAAGGTCGTTTTCCTTATGATGTTTCAAAAACCTGCACCGATTTAATTTCACAATCTTTTGCCCATAGTTACGGTTTACCCGTTTCTGTGACACGCTCAGCTAACATTTATGGTGAAGGGGATTTGAATCTTTCGCGAATAATTCCCGGAACAATTATTTCGATTTTAAAAGGGGAACGACCTATAATTAGGAGCGATGGCTCACCTATCAGGGAATTTATCCATGTTGACGACATAGCCTATGGATATTTGCTTTTAGCCGAAAAAATTGAGGATGCAAAAGGTGAAGCTTTTAATTTTGGGACAAATGAACCCATTCAAATGCTCCAATTGGTAAATAAAATCTTAAAATTAATGGGAAAAGCAGAAGAACTTCCACCCCAAATAATGTTAAAAACAAAAATCGAACGGGAAATAGATGCCCAATATCTATCTGCCGACAAAGTAACCCAAAGGTTTGGTTGGGAGTCAGAAGTAAGTTTGGATGATGGATTAACCAGAACCATTGATTGGTATCGAAAACATTTACCCGAAATTTCATAACATATTGCAACCAAACAAAAAAAATTCACATCCTATTTTCAGTTAAACAAAATTGAGTTATAGTGTAATCAGACACAACATAAAACGGTTTTAATATGAAAAAAACAACACTTATTTTCACCACAATTTTTATTCTTTCGGTGTCCGCTTTTGCTCAAAAAGGCGTTGATACCCAAACTCAAAAAATCACCGAAAAAACAGGCAACAATGGGGGAACAAATGTTAGCCGGTCAATAAATTGGGGAAAGGACAAAACAAAAGTTCGTGACCGTTTGGACAACCCTTATAAATTAAATGCCCGACGCAACATTTTAATTCAGAATATTCTGAATGTTTTAAGTGAGAAGAAATTAATCGTTGACGAAGCGGTTTCTAAACCGAATGATGGAATCATCGTTACACAACCATTTATTTTTGCCCGGGGAAATGTAATTGCCAAAAATGAATTGAATCGGTTTGCGATTTTGCCAAGTTCCGAGGCTAATTGGCGTGGCGGACGATATAGTTTGCGAATCGAAGTCGAATCAATTGACGGAATCCAAAACAAAATTTCCGTAACCGCAAAAGTTGAAGGCAAAAGTGAAAGTGGGTTAGGCTCTGAATGGACAACTGTTCAAAGTAGTGGATTGGCTGAAGATGATTTTTTAGCGGCTTTAATTGAAGTTGTAACCGGAAAATCTGTGGATGAAACGCCAGCGGAAAAGCCAAAAGAGGAACAACCTAAAAAATAATAAGTAAATGAAACTGAACTTCTTCAAAACTTTACTATTGTTTGGAATAATTCTTTGCTGTTTCGGTTTAGGTTTTGCCCAAACCGAAATAGAAAAAAATCCTGATCCGACAAAAAAAATGGATTTGCCTGAAGGATTACAGGAAACAATTCAAAAACGTCGAATCAAAGCAGAAGAGAAAGAATTTCAAGAACTCATTCAAAGCGGCGAAGAGGCTGTAAAAATTAGTGAAGAACTTGCTAAGTCCTACGAAGAAACAAGGAAAATAACTCCTGAAGATCAGAAAAAACTCGAAAAGCTAGAAAAAATCGTAAAAAAAATCAGGAATGAATTAGGAGCCGAAGATGATAAGGAAAAGTCTCCAGAAGATACTCCATCTTCATTATCTACTGCACTTAACAACATCAAAGATAATACAGTCAATTTATTGGGTGAACTTAAGAAAAGAACGAAATACAGTATTTCTGTGATCGCCGTTGAGAGTTCAAATACAATTTGGAAATTAGTAAAATTTCTTAGAATAAACCGCAATTAAACTAAAATAAACAATGAAATTGAATTCAGTTTTTGTTTGTTGGCTAATCATCCTCTTAGGTTTTGTAACCCTTCTTGCTCAAGAAGATGAAGTCATAAAAGTGGATTCCTCCCTAGTCGTTCTCAATGCCACTATTACGGATACAACCGGAAATCCAGTTAAAAATTTAAAAAAAAATCAATTCAAAGTTTTAGAAGATGGAAAAGAACAAACCATTTCTTTTTTTGAAACGGAAACCATTCCCTTTGCCGCTGTAATTTTGATAGATACTTCAGGCAGTATGGAAACCAGAATCTCTATTGCCCGTGCCGCCGCCATAAATTTCCTCGACGGATTAAGAATTGATGACCAAGTTGCTATATATAATTTTGATACCAAAGTTTCTTTAGTTCAGGAATTTTCAAACAGCCGTGATATTACTCCTATGGCTTTTGAACTAAAAGCTTATGGTTATACGGCCTTAAATGATGCAATTTTTCAAGCCGCAGAGGAACTGGGAAAAAGGGATGAAAAACGTCGTGCCATAATAGTTTTATCAGATGGAGCTGATAACAAAAGTGCCAATTCAGCGGACAAGGCTTTAAAAGCTGCCCTCGCCTCAAATGCCACAATTTATACAGTTGATATGTCAGAAATTGATACAGGTGGGCGCGAGCGAATGCAAAACCAAGGTGTGCTTAAAAATTTTGCAGAAAAAACTGGTGGGAAATTTTTAAATACTCAAGGTGGTGTTGCTTTGCGGGAGGCTTTCAAAAATATTGTTGAAGAATTGGGAGTCCAATATACACTCGGATATTCGCCCACTAATACAACCAAAGACGGTAAATGGCGAACCCTTGAATTACAGGTTGCTAAACCAAATCTAACTATCAGAACCAGAAAAGGTTATAATGCACCCAAAAATTGAAAAAAACCAGAGTTTAAATAAAATCAAACCCTGGTCCTAAATTTTATGAATAAAATTAATCTTCCAGAACAAAAGTTATTTTCAGTGTTACCCGAAATTCGGTGACTTTTCCATCTGTAATCATAACTTTTTGGTCTTTTACCCAGGCACCTCTTACATTTTCTAATGTTTTACAGGCACGTTCAACCCCTGTTTTAACTGCATCATCAAAACCTTCTTTTGAGGTCGAAATAATTTCAACTACTTTTGCTACCGACATTTTTATACTCCTTAATTTCTAAAATGTTAGGAAAAACTCGTCTTATTTCGAGCCTTATCCTGAAATCGTTCGAGGGCAAGTGTTATTAGTGTATCAATTACTTGCGAAAACTCCAACTCGCTTCCTTTCCACATTTTAGGGTAGCCAGAGGCGTCGGTTAAACCGGGTAAAGTATTGATTTCATTTACTAGAACCGCACCGGTATCATTTCTCAAAAAGAAATCAACCCGCCCCAAACCGGAGCCGTCAATTGCCTTAAAAGCCTGAACCGCCATATGTTGAATCTTTCTGGACAATTCCTCAGAAATCAGTGCAGGAACGATAAATTCATTGTTTCCGGTTCCCGCATATTTTTCCGTATAATCTAAAAAAGCTTTAGATTCATCCTTAATAATATATTCCCCGGGCAGACTGGCGCGGGGTTCATCATTTCCTAAAACTGCGCATTCGATTTCGCGCATATCTAAACCTTCTTCAACAATAATTTTTCGATCATATTCGGCGGCAATTTCAATTGCCCTTCTTAATGAAATTTCGTCATCTGCTCTTGAAACTCCAACTGAAGATCCTAAATTTGCAGGTTTAACAAAACACGGAAAACCAAGTTTTTCAACGATTTGATTGATGACCGTATCAGCCGCACACTCCCATTCACTTCGTAAAAACCAAACATATTTACACATTGGCAGACCCGCATCACGAAACAAAATCTTCATAAACACCTTGTCCATTCCACAGGAAGATGCTAAAACCCCGCAGCCCACATAAGGAATTCCCGCCATCTCAAAAAGCCCTTGAATAGTTCCATCTTCGCCATAGGTTCCATGTATAACCGGAAAAACCACGTCCAAATGGGTTATTTTTTCGCCGCCATCGTCTGTTTCAATTTTGGTTAACCCCTTAAATCGGGTATCCCCAATTAGAGCCACATCATTTCGGGGAAAATTCCCGATTTCACTTAATAATAAATTTTGTGTTTGTTGCGGCAGAAGTCCTAAAGATTCAACTGGATTTAACCAATGTCCTTCTTTGGTAATGGCAATTGGAATAACTTCATATTTGTCTTTGTTTATTTGTTCAATAACCGTTCTAGCCGAACGAATGGACACCTCATGTTCACCGGAACGACCACCAAAAATTACTCCAACTCTAATTTTTTCCATAATTTAAATTGATTTTATAATATTTTTTTGCCAAGCACTGAAAGTATAAGTTCAACGGCTAGTTCCGAAGTTCGATTATCACGGTCTAACATTGGGTTTACCTCGACAATTTCAAAAGACCTCATTTTATCTGTTTCTGAAATTCTTTCAAGTGCCAAATGCGCTTCCCGATAAGAAATTCCTCCTCGCACTAAAGTCCCGGAGCCCGGGGCATCAATCGGGTCAAGTGAGTCAACATCAAAGGTTACGGAAAATCCGTTTGGCGCTTGGGAAACGACTTCTATCGCTTTTTCAATACAATAATTCATCCCATAACGATCAATTTCGTGCATGGTCCAACAATTTATTCCTAATTCACGAATCAAACGTTTTTCACCATTATCCAAATCACGGGCTCCAATATGGGCAATGTATTTTGGATTTAATTTTGGGGCAAACCCTTCTAAATTAACCAGTTGAGGCAATCCAAACCCCAATAAATGAGCCAATGGCATTCCATGCAAGTTGCCGGATGGAGAAGTTTCAGGGGTATTCATATCGGCGTGAGCGTCAAACCATATTAACCCAATTTCTTCATTTTGCTGGTGAAAATGCGATTGAATTGCTGAAAAAGTTGGTAAGGCAATTGAATGATCTCCTCCCAAAATAATTGGTAATTCATAATTTCCTAAAATTGTTTTAATCGCAGGAATTATTTTTTCAACCGACTCCATCATTTCGGTCAAAAATTTTGGGTGTTCCTTCGAATTTTCTAACGGACGGGGTAATTCAAGATCTTCATAATCGTG